>JAEDOJ010000231.1 GCA_016302015.1 Oscillospiraceae bacterium
CCCTCTGACGAGGGAGGTGGCAAAACCGTAGGTTTTGACGGAGGGAGAGACCTGAAATGCACTATTTTCCGGGGAAATCTGGATTAGAACGAGATTTTTTCTCTCCCTCAGTCGGCTCCGCCGCCAGCTCCCTCATCAGAGGGAGCCTTGGCTGGTACGTTCTTTCCGATTTCCTCCTCAGAGGAAGCCGGGGTTGGTATAAACTCCAAGCCTCCCTTTCTTCCAAAAGGGAGGCTTGATTTTCTTACTTATGATACTTTGTTCCCGCCTGTATGGTCTCCGCCCGGTAAATCTGCTCCACCGCCATCACTCGCATGAGATGGTGGGGAAAGGTCATGGGGCCGAAGGACAGGCGAAAGTCCGCCCGCTGCTTCACCTCAGGCGCCATGCCAAAGGAAGAACCGATCAGAAAACAGGCGGCGCTTTTTCCCTCATTCTTGATGGAGCGAAGCTTTTCCGCCAACTGGGGGCTGGACAGCTCCTTCCCCTCCGGGGTCAGGACGCAGAACCAGGCGCCCTTGGGAATGGCGTCGAAAATCAGCTCCGCCTCCTTCGCCAGCCCCGCCCCGATCTCTCCGGGGGTGGGATTCTCCGGCAGGCGGCTCTCCGGCAGCTCCACCAGATGGAATTTACAGTAGGCTTTCAGCCGCTTGGCATATTCCTCCACGGCGGCAAGATAGAATTTTTCCTTCAGCTTGCCCACGGTCAGCAATGTTACATTAAACATACGCTCACCGGAGGAAGCCTTCCAGAATTTTGGCCTCCGCTTCTTCGGCGGTGAGTCCCAGGGTCATCAGCTTCAAAATCTGCTCTCCCGCAATTCTGCCGATGGCGGCCTCATGAATCAGGCTGGCGTCCACATGGTTGCAGGTAATCTCCGGGATGGCACGAACCTTGGCGCTGTCCATGATAATGGCGTCGCACTGCACATGACCGAAGCACTGATTGTTGCCGGAGACTCTGGGGTAGAACACCTGATAGGAGTCATTCTGGGCAACCGACCGGGAGACCACCTGCGCCTTGGTATCAAAGCCGTTGAGGAAGACGTCCATTTCACTGACCGCCTTCTGATCGGCGTGGGTCAGGAGATTTTCCCGGATGATAATTTCGCTGCCCTCTCCGTTGCACTCCACCTTGGTGTAACGCTTGGTGTCGTCTACGCCACGAATCTGGCTGGTTTCCAAAGTGACGGAAGCCCCCTCCTCCAGATAGAGAATGGTCTGGGGATTCAGAATCCGTTTGCCGCTGCCTTCGCCCTCGCCGTAGTGCTTCTCCACATAGCGAACCTTGGCGTTTTTCCCCACATAGAAGGTATGGATGCCGTCATGCTCACTGTCGCAATCCCCGCAGTTGTGAATCCCGCAGCCCGCCACAATGGTCACGTCCGCTCCCTCGCCCACAAAAAAGTCGTTATACACCATATCATGGAAGCCGGCCCTGGTCAGCACCACGGGAATGTGAACGGACTCATTTTTGGTGCCCGGGGCGATGCGAATGTCAATTCCGTCCTTGTCGGTCTTGGACTCGATCACGATGGTCTCCGTATTCCTGCGGAAGGCCTTTTCTCCGTCAGAACGGATGTTCACCGCACCCTCTCCGGTGCCCTTCATGTCCGCAACGATGGCTAAAATTCGTTCCTGTACCTCGTTCAGCATCTCTTATCCACCTCCAGCAGGTTGCAGCCGGTGACGGTGTCTGCAATAATTTTGGGATAAATTTCCTCCACGCTGCCCCGGGCGGCCACAGCGCCCCCCGCAACCATCACAATCTCATCCGCCAGACGAATGATTCGTTCCTGATGGGAAATGATCAGGATGGTTGCCTCTTTTTTGTCGTGAATTTCCCGGAAGGTATCCGTCAGCCGGGCGAAGGACCACAGATCAATGCCCGCCTCCGGTTCGTCAAAGATCATCAGACTGCTTTTCCGTGCCAAAACCGTGGCAATCTCAATTCGCTTGACTTCACCGCCGGAGAGACTGGTGTCTACGTCACGGTCGATATAGTCTCTGGCACAGAGACCCACCTTGGTCAGGAAGCCGCAGGCCTTGTCATGGCTCAGATGCTCATTGGCCGCCACGTTCAGAAGATCCCGAACCTTCATCCCCTTGAAGCGGGGAGGCTGCTGGAAACCGTAGGAAACGCCTCTTCTGGCACGCTCCGTAATGCTCAGATGGGTGATATCCTCCCCGTTCCAGAAGATGGAACCGCCGGTAGGCTGGTTGATTCCCATAATCGCCCGGGCGAGGGAGGTCTTGCCCCCGCCGTTGGGGCCGGTGATCACAATAAATTTTTTGTCCTCCACCGTGAGGGAAACATCCCGCAGGATGTCAACGGAGCCGTTTTCGTCCTCCACACGGTAGGAAAGATTCTTGATTTCAAGCATTTTGTTTTCCTCTTTAACTGGGCAAAAGCCCCTTATTTCTCATGATAAGTATACCATATTTTACCCGGGTGTGCAATCCTTATCCAAAGAAAAGAT
>JAEDOJ010000232.1 GCA_016302015.1 Oscillospiraceae bacterium
CTTTTTCTACGGCAGCTTCAAATCGGGGCTTGACTTTTAATAGTTAGTCTTTCTGTCATATGTTCCTTCGGATTCCTTAAATAAACTCCGCTCTGCCGGCATCCGCCTGCATGGACAGGCCGGTCTGCTCGCTGTATAAGGCGGGGTTGGTCAAAATACCGCTTTCGCCGTCCAGCGGCGTGATATCTCCAGCGGACAATAAGGCCTGATAATGCTGCTCGTAGACGCTCACACTGAATCGGCCTGCTTCCCGATAGATTTTCCGGCCTGCGCAGCCGGACAGCAGCCTGTCGCACAGGACTTTCCCGTCCTTCAGAGGAATGTAAATCGTCTTTGTGGCCTGATCAATCAGGTGGAAGTCCTTCGCAACGGTTTCAAAGGGAAGATTGCAGCCGGAAATACCGTTGCGCAGATGGGTAACCACCTTGGCTTTGTCCAGGTTGTCTCCCACCAGAGATCTGTAGGCGGTAAAGTATCTGTGAATGCTTTCAGAATCGCCGGGGTCCCGGCCTCCCGCCAGGGCTTCCGCCGCGGCGCCGACGTTGGTGCGAAACAGCGGGGGAGCGGGGACTTCCCCGGTGAAGATGGTAACCCTGCTTTGATCGGCGCTGCGTTTTCCGTTTCGGTTGCACCGGCCTGCAGCCTGCAATATGGAGTCCAAGCCGGCCATTTCCCGGTATACTGCGGGAAAGTCCACATCCACGCCCGCTTCAATCAGCGATGTGGAAATCACCCTGCAGGGAAGACCCTGCTTCAGCCGCTCCCGGACATCCTGTAAAATTGCCTGCCGGTGAGCGGGACACATCAGCGTGGACAGATGGAAATTCCCTTCCCCGGAAAGCTGCCGATAGATCTCCTGGGCGGCTTTTCTGGTGTTGACAATGCACAGAACCTGGCCGTGCTCAGACAGCGCAGCCGCCAGAGCTGCATTGGTGAGGGTTCCCACGGTTTGAAAGGAGACCCGCCGGAACTGTTCTTCCAGTTGGGAAACGTTGGGGCAGATTTCCCGGATGGAGATTCCCGGTGCAAAAGACTGGATCAGATCGTTCAAAACCGGCTGAGTGGCGGTACACAGCACCGCCGTAGCCTCAAAGTGGGCAACCAGATTGGCAATCACCGCCACACAGGGCTTTAAATGGAAGGTGGGTAGCATCTGCGCCTCGTCAAAAATTATCACGCTGTTGGCGATGTTGTGCAGCTTTCGGCATTTGGAGGGGCGGTTTGCGTACAGGGATTCAAAAAACTGGACGGCTGTGGTGACGATCACCGGTGCGTCCCAGTTTTCGGCGGCCAGACGCCGGCGGCTTGCCGCGTCGTTTGTTTCTTCGTCGGAATCGAAGCCGGCGCCGGAGTGATGCTCGATCACGTTATTTTCCCCCAAAATATGACGAAATACCTCTGCATTCTGCTCAATGATGGAGGTATAGGGGATCACATAGATGATCCGGCGCAGCTTGTTTTTCACCCCATGACGCAGCGCAAAGGCAAGAGAGGAAACCGTTTTGCCCCCGCCTGTGGGGACGGTTAATGTGTAAAGACCCTTCGGCCCGGAGCCGGCCTCCATGCAGGTTTGCAGGATTTGGCAGCGGCTGCGGTTCAGATCGGTTTTCGGAGGATAGAAGGCCGCAACGTGCCGTTCCAGCCTGTCCAGAAGGACGGGAAGAGAATCAAAGTCTCCCCGACGGACGCTGCCCCCGGACATAAATTCCTCGGTGTCCAGATAGTCCGCATCCACCAGACAGGAATAAAGCATCCGCACCCAGAGAGATCGGGTGAAATCATCCTCAAGGTAAGCCGGCTCCGGAGGACACCCCGGCAGCTTGCCGTTCCATGCGTAGGGCGGAATGCCGCCCTGATTCCCCCGTTTTAACCGCCCTACGAATGTAGCATCACTGGGCTGATCGGTATGGAGGCTCCCAAAATCAGCAAGACCGCCATGATGACCCGCCACACAGCAGGCGGCCATCAGAGCGTCCATTCTGGCACATTCGATGGCTCCGGCGGTGGCGTGGTCAACCTTTGCTCCGCCGAAAAGACGGTTTTGAAACGACTGGGAGGTCTTTCCGATGTCGTGCGCCTGTCCCACCAGTCTGCCGAAGGCCTCAGCCCCAAATTCGGCGGCAAAGGCGGCGCTCCGCCGGGCGGTGCCTGTCAGGTGGTCCTCCACAGTTTGCTTTCTGCCGTCATCGGCAATGTGCGCCAAATATTCCATGTCAGCCCTCCGTTTAGAACGGAAATTTTGTGCCATTTGCCCAAGTAAATACCTTGTTACTGATATTGTATCATGATATTTTACGAAAATCAAGCACCTCACGAGAACGGCTCCATATTCCGAACGATAAAAACGGTGCCCGGATACGTATAGGCAACAACTGCTTTGATGAAGCTGGTATCTGCCTGGATATCCAAACATCCGATTTCCATGGGGCGGGGTACCTTCGATTTGGGCCGTTTTCACTTTACCGGAGTCATCGGAG
>JAEDOJ010000233.1 GCA_016302015.1 Oscillospiraceae bacterium
GCCCGGATCATGAGCCTGAACGCCCCGGACACCAAGATGAGCAAGTCTATTCCCGAGGGCTGCGTGTTCCTGATGGAAAAGCCCGAGGATATTCAGCGCAAATTCAAGCGGGCCATCACCGACTCCGACACGGAGAACTGTGTCCGCTTCGATCCCGAGAACAAGCCCGGCGTGGTCAACCTCATGAGCATCTATTCCGCCGTCACGGGGGAGACCTATGCCCAGATTGAAGAAGAGTTTGCCGGCAAGGGCTACGGCGCGTTTAAGCCCGTGGTCGGCGACGCGGTGATCGAGCATCTGCGTCCCATCCGGGAAGAAGCCAGTCGCCTGATGAAGGACAAGGCCTACCTGGAAAGCGTCTATCGGGATGGCGCCCAGAAAGCCAGCTACGTGGCGGAGAAGACCCTGCGCAAGGTCTATAAGAAGGTTGGCTTCGTCGCGCGGTAATGGATAACGAGAACCTGACCCCGGAAGAGGACGTCTATGAACGGGAAGAACGATGCCGCCGGGTCATCAAAAACGTGACCAAGGCCATCGTTATGCGCCTTGTGGTGGTTGCTCTTGTGATTTGGGCCTTTACCCGGGCGGAGACGAACCCCTGGCTCATCGGATTGATGCTGCTGGTTGTCCTCATTACGGTAAGCTCTCTGCCCATTCTGCTCAAGGAACTGAATGCCCGCAGAAAAGAGCTGAAAGCCCTTATTGAAAGCGAAGAAGAATAAAGGATACCCCGTAAGCAAATCTTACGGGGTATTTTTCAAATGGGATGTATAATCCGGCAGACCGAAGCCTCGAATGTGGATATCGTTCAGCGGCAGGATGCGGTAAGTAACAGCGTCGTCCCGGTTGCCCTCGATGACCTTGAGAAAGGGCCACTTGGTACCCACGACGATGCCCACATGGTCTGACCATCCGGTGCAATCTCCCAGACCCTTTTCGTTCCAGTCGTAGTAGATCACGTCGCCGGGGAGGGGAATGGCGCTGTCGTCTTCCTCCCAGCGTCCCAGGTCCTGGAACAGGCCGATTTGCCGTTCACAGCTGCACTCCGTTGGCAGGATGTCCGTGATGCCGCATTCCATGGCCACGGCGCTGACGAATACGGCGCACCAGCTGTCGGTATACTGCACTTCATAGCGCATGGGAAGAGTTTCCTGGGAATTGTATCGATCAACGATGGCTTGGAAGGAACCGTCAGCTTCGTTGCAGCCGAGATACCCTTCTGCAGTCTCTACGACCTGCGTCCGCAGGGCGGCTTCCTCGTCTGAGACTTTCCGGTAAAAGCCCCAGCTTTCCCAGAGGTAATGGGCAGCCAGCACACCGAGGATCAGGAAAACGGCGGCAAAGATGGCAGTCGTTCTCTTTTTCTTTGTAATCACGCCCGTACCTCCTGATAGAGATTTCCTATATTATACCAGGCCGCCCGGAAAAAAGCAACTATAGAAACAGATACAGCGCCAGGGTCAGCATGGCGGTGTTCTGCTCCTCCTGACAGTCCGCGGACATCAGCAGCAGAAGCAGCACCACCAGCAGATCCTCCGTGTCAAAATCCCTGGGCAGCAGCTGCCTGAGAAAATTGCCTACTCCCGGCTCTCTGCGGGGCTGAGGTCTCGGCGGATTATTCTGCCTGGGCGGGGGAGATGGACGGCTCCCGTTTCGCATAGAAGGGCCGGACTGCGGTTTTCGGAAAGACGGCAAATCCTGCTCGTCCTGACAGGGGGACTGCTGTGGCTGCTGGGGTGGTTCCGGTCTGCGAGTCTCCTCCCTGGGCGGTTCGGGTCTGGGAGGATCGGGCACCGGGTCCGGAATCCGGTTGCGGCGGAAGGAGCCGTCTGGCTGGGGTACGTAGCGGTTATACATGGTCTCACCTCCCGGAAAGCATCTGCAATCCGCCGGAATTTAAGAAAGCGGACGCCAGTCCTGCCATTTTTGCCGCCCGCATGGCCCGTTCCAGCTTGTTCACCCGGCTCTGGCTTAAGTAAGGGGAAAGGGCCTTCAGCAGGGCCTGCTGATTCTGATCGATCCCGCCCTGACGGGTCATGCTTGAAAGGGAACGGAGCAGATTGGGATCAATGTCCGGGATGGCAGGCACTGTTGGTTGGGGCGGCTTCGGCGGTGGCGTAGGTTCCTGTTTTTGGGGCTGACTGGCGTTCATAGCCTGGGCCAGAGACATGATCTGCTGCATCATCTGGGGATTGCTCAGAATCTGCCCCAGCTTTTCCTCCATTTCGCTCATTTGTTTCCCTCCATTTGCTTCAGCAGGGCCTGGGCTTCCGGCGTGGACAGCAGGGAAGACAGCTGTTTCTGGGCCTCCCGGTAATCCCCGGCGGAGGCTTTGGCGATGGCGCTCTGCAGGGCCTCGCCGCCGGAGCGCTGCAGCAAAGACAGAAGCTGCTGCCCTGCGGAGGACTGCGCCAGCTTCATCAGCTGGGACAGATCCGGTGATGGTTGCATGTAACGACCTCCTTGACGTTT
>JAEDOJ010000234.1 GCA_016302015.1 Oscillospiraceae bacterium
ATCCTTCACCGGAGGAGCTCTATCACAGCCTCCAAAAGGAACATTCGGACATCTCCCTTGCCTCGGTATACCGCAACCTGAAGCTGTTCAAGGACGAAGGACTCATTGTGAGCCTGGGCTCCGTGAACGGTGTGGAGCGGCTGGACGGCAGGGTGGAGCCCCATGTGCATTTTGCGTGCACTTCCTGCGGCGCTGTGATGGATGTGCCCGAGGTGGAGATTCCTGAATGTGTGCCCTTCGCAGCAGCCCAGTCCCTGGGCTGCCGGGTGGAGTACACGCGGCTGGTGATGACCGGCATCTGCAAAAACTGTCTGTAAAAAATTATTTATCAGGAGGAAAAGTATTATGAAGAAGTTTGTCTGCCCCGTCTGCGGCTATGTCTACGAAGCCGAGGAAATGCCCGCTGATTTCAAGTGCCCCGTCTGCAAGGTGGACGGCTCCAAGTTCAAGGTGATGGATACCTCCAAGCTGGCTGCCGAGCATGAGCTGGGCATCTACAAGAAGACCGTTGCCAACAATCCCGACATCTCCGAAGAGGACAAGAAGTGGATTCTGGAGCAGCTGAAGGCCAACTTCAACGGTGAGTGCAGCGAGGTGGGTATGTACCTGTGCATGGCTCGTATCGCGCACCGGGAGGGCTATCCCGAAATCGGCCTGTACTGGGAGAAGGCTGCCTACGAAGAGGCGGAGCATGCTGCCAAGTTTGCCGAGCTGCTGGGCACCACCCTGGAGCCCAACATGACCGCTTCCACCAAGAAGAATCTGGCCTGGCGCGTGGACTGCGAGTTCGGCGCTACCCAGGGCAAGTTCGATCTGGCCCTGAAGGCCAAGCAGCTGGGTCTGGATGCCATCCACGACACCGTCCACGAGATGGCCAAGGACGAGGCCCGTCATGGCAAGGCTCTGCTGGGCCTGCTGGAGCGCTACTTTCGCTGAGCAGGAGAAACCTGCGGAAGACCCCATGGCGCTGCGCAGCCTGACCTACGGGCTGTTCGTGATTACCGCCAGGGAGTCGGACAAAGATAACGGCCACATTGCCAACACCGCCTTCCAGGTTGGAGCCAATCCCACAAGGATTGCCATTTCCGTCCAGACGGGCAACCTGAACAAGGAGCTCATCGAGAAGAGCGGCAAGTTCAATGTCAGTGTGCTGACCGAGAGCGTTCCCTTCGAGACCATTCGCCATTTCGGCATGCAGTCCGGCCGGGACGTGGACAAGTTCGCTGATTATAAGAGCGTGGAGCGCAGCCACAATGGGCTTTACTACCTGACGGAGAATGTCAGCGCCATGTTCTCCTGCGAGGTCAAGGAAAAGTTCGATTTGGGCAGCCATATGCTGTTCATTGGTGAAGTCACCGAGTCCAAGGTTCTTGGCGAGGGAGCGCCCTGCACCTACGCCTACTACCACAAGGCCATCCGGCCGAAGGTTTAATTGCGCATCTGCAAAAGTGGGGATTTTTCCGTGCAGAGCCTTCAGCAAGAGTCTTCATTGAGAACCTGCGGGAAGGCTGCTTCCTGTGTTTTACCTTAAAATCCAGTTCGTTTGAAGTGAATGGAGCAGGGAGCATGGTGCTCTCCCAAGAAAAAATCGTGTGAAGGGGAATTCCTATGAACCAAAACGAGGAAGTACCTACTAACTACCAGGCACCCCAGATGCACCCCCTCAGCGACCAGCAGCTTCAGGAAGTCAGCGGCGGTGCCAACATGCCGTGGAGTTACATTGTGTACTTATGTATCAACTGCAGATACGACTTCATCAGGTCAGTTGTGATAGATGAAAAGGAAAGATGCCCGAAATGCGGTGCCCCACTAAAAGTATTGGGTTATTATTACGACGAGCCTAGTTTGGAATAGGCACAACGGATCAACAGCTATTCCTGCAAAACGGATGGGACTGTGCGGTGATCAGAGCAATCCGCCTGCACAGCTCCACGCCGGAGGAGAAGCCCTTTTGATGTTTGGAGGAGGCTTTGTGCTCCCCTCAAGAAAATTGAAACAAAGGAGACAATCATATGAAGTACGTTTGCAACGTATGTGGCTGGGTCTATGACGAGGAAGAGACTGGCGTGAAGTGGGAGGATCTGCCCGAGGATTTTGCTTGCGAGCTTTGCGGCGTGGGCAAGGACGATTTCAGCCCTGAGGAGTAAGCAGCATGAAGATTCGGATTAACAAGGATGTTGTGGAGTTTACTCCCGAGCATGCCTCTGAAGCTGCTGAGCTGGAGGCTCTGTGGGTGAAGATGGGCAACTGTGTCGGCGGGAGCAAGACCCTGTCCCCCATCGGCGTGTATGTCCCCAGTGAGAACAAGACCGCTGTGTTCCATATCGATGGCCTGACCGAACAGGAGACCAAAGAGATTCCTGTCATTCGGGCCCCCTATGACACCGATGTTTACTGTGTCACCTGCAACAAGACCCAGCACGTCAAGGCCGGTGAGCCCATCCCCTTCTGCTGCG
>JAEDOJ010000235.1 GCA_016302015.1 Oscillospiraceae bacterium
GCACCTGCGGCGGCATCGATCTGGATGTGCTGCCCGGGGATATCGTCGTGGCTACGGGAGCCGTCCGCTATGAGCACACCTCCCTGGAATACGCTCCCATTGAATTCCCCGCGGTGCCGGATTTCGGGATCACCGCCGCTCTGAAGGCCGCCAGCGAGGCGTTGGGCTACCGCACCCATGTGGGCGTGGTCCAGTGCAAGGACTCCTTCTACGGCCAGCACAGCCCGGAGAAGTCTCCCGTCAGCTATGATTTGCTGCAGAAGTGGGAAAGCTGGAAGCGCCTGGGGGTCAAGGCCAGCGAGATGGAGTCTGCCGCCCTGTTCGTGGTGGCCGCTGCCCTGGGTGTCCGCTGCGGCAGCTGCTTCCACGCGGTGTGGAACCAGGAGCGGGAGAAGCTGGGCCTTGCCATGCCCATGACCGAGGACACCACCGGCGCGGTGAAGGTGGGCATCGAGGCCATGAAGCGGATCATTGCCGCAGACAAGGGAATGTGAGAGTGGAGAGTGGGGAGTTGAGAGTAGAGTTGCGAGTAGTTTGAATATAATGAAATGCGCTGTCATCCCATTTACAGGGGTGACAGCGCATTTTTGGAAGTATTCATCGTTTAGAAATAACTCCACTCTCCACTCTCAACTCTCCACTCTTACATCATGCTTCCAGATATTGAATGAAGTCCAGGGTCATATAGTCCAAGCACACATGCTTGTCCGGGGTCTTGCCCATGGTGACCCGGTGGCAGTGAACCTCCCAGATGGGGTGGCCCTGAAGCTCCGCCTTCTGGATTTCAAATACGTGGTTCCAGCTGCGGCCTTCCATATACTGGGATTCCTTCAGGAACCGGATCAGCTCCAGACGGCGGAAATTGAAGGTGGGGAACGCGTTCTTCACGCAGGCCTCAAAGAGCAGTTCGGCATCCCGAACGCTGCCAAGCTCAAAGGTGCTGCGGATTATGGCACCGTAATCCTGCATAAAAAGACCTCCTTATTGCGGCTTGTCGTTTAAAGTTTGCTGTACGCTTTGTCCAGAAATTTCTGACTGTTGACCACCACCCGCTTGTGGGTGGCTTTTCCGATTTCCCCGGCCTCGTCAAAGGCGCGGATCTCGAAAGAAATGACCTTGCCTTCTACTGCGGTGACCTCTGCCTCCGCCCGGACCTCCATCCCCACCGGGGTGGCGGACAGGTGCTCTAAGTTCAGCGCGGTGCCGACGGTGGTTTTGTCCTCGTCCAGGGCATCCGAGATGGCTTCGCAGGCGGCGCCCTCCATCAGGGCGGCCATGCAGGGGGTGGCGTAGACCAGCAGGTCCCCGGAGCCTACCTCCGCGGCGGTGTCCTCCCGCTCCACCAGAGTAGAGACGGAACCCTTCATGCCGACAGTAATTTCCATTGGAATCACGTCCTTTCTACTTAAAATATACAGGAAACTTGGTTCTGTGTCAATGAAAAGGGTTGCTATTTGGTGAATATTTCTTTATAATGGACGCATAAAAAAGTCTGCGGATGAGATTGCCCGTAAATTGCAGTCATCTGGCAGGCAAGAAAAATGAGGTGACCTACATGGTTGTCAACGACAAGTTAAATTTGACCATGCTCTGTGATTTCTACGAGCTGACCATGAGCCAGGGGTATTTCGCCACGGGCTTTGCGGACAGAATCACGTATTTTGATCTGTTCTTCCGGAAGTGTCCCGACGGCGGCGGCTTCGCCATCGCGGCGGGGCTGGAGCAGATCGTCCAGTACATCCAGGATCTGCACTTTTCTCAGGAGGATATTGCCTATCTCCGGGGCAGAAATATGTTCAGCGAGGAATTCCTGCAATTCCTGGCGGACTTTCAGTTCACCGGGGATATCTGGGCTGTGCCGGAGGGTACCCCCATCTTCCCCAGGGAGCCTATCATCACCGTCCGGGCCCCTGCCATCCAGGCTCAGCTGATTGAGACGTACCTGCTGCTGTGCGTCAACCACCAGAGCCTCATCGCTACCAAGGCCAACCGGGTGGTCCGGGCCGCGGAAGGGCGCACCGTGCTGGAATTCGGTTCCCGCCGGGCCCAGGGTGCGGACGCGGCCATTCTGGGCGCCCGGGCGGCCTACATCGGCGGCTGCCACGGCACCGCCTGCACCATCTCCGACCAGCTTTTCGGCGTCCGGGCCGGCGGCACCATGGCCCACGCCTGGGTGCAGATGTTCGACAGCGAGTACAAGGCTTTCAAAGCTTATGTGGAAATGTACCCAACCAACGCCACCCTGCTGGTGGACACCTACAACACCCTGAAGTCCGGTGTGCCCAACGCCATCCGGGTGTTCAACGAGGTCTTAAAGCCCAAGGGCATTACCAAGTGCGGTATCCGTCTGGACTCCGGCGACATGGCCTACCTGACCCAGCAGGCCCGGAAAATGCTGGACGAGGCGGGTTGGACGGAGTGCCAGATCTCCGTGTCCAACTCCCTGGACGA
>JAEDOJ010000027.1 GCA_016302015.1 Oscillospiraceae bacterium
TCCTGGGCATCATGCAGAACGAATGGGCCGGCGCACAGGCCTTCTCCTCCTTCGATACCTATCTGGCCCCCTTTGTCAAGGCCGACAACCTGAACTACGATCAGGTCAAGAAGTGCGTGGAGTCCTTTATCTACGGCGTGAACACCCCCTCCCGCTGGGGCACCCAGGCTCCCTTCTCCAACATCACCCTGGACTGGACTGTGCCTGATGATATGGCAGAGCTGCCCGCCATCGTCGGCGGCAAGGAAATGCCCTTCAAGTACAAGGACTGCAAGGCGGAGATGGACATGGTCAACCGGGCCTTCATTGAAGTCATGATCGAAGGCGACGCCAACGGCCGGGGCTTCCAGTACCCCATCCCCACCTACTCCATCACCAGAGACTTTGACTGGTCTGAGACCGACAACAACAAGCTTCTCTTTGAAATGACCGCCAAGTACGGCACCCCCTACTTCTCCAACTACGTCAACAGCGATATGCAGCCCAGCGACGTGCGCTCCATGTGCTGCCGCCTCCGTCTGGATCTGCGGGAGCTGCGGAAAAAGTCCGGCGGCTTCTTCGGCTCCGGTGAGTCCACCGGCTCCGTGGGCGTTGTTACCATCAATATGCCCAAGATTGCCTATCTCTCCAACACCCCGGAGGAATTCTACAAGCGTCTGGATCACCTGATGGACATCGCCGCCCGCTCCCTGAAGATCAAGCGTACCGTGATCACCCGCCTGATGGCCGAAGGTCTCTATCCCTACACCAAGCGCTATCTGGGCACCTTCGACAACCACTTCTCCACCCTGGGCCTCATCGGCATGAACGAGGTTGGCCTCAACGCCAAGTGGCTGAGAAAGGATATGACCCACAAGGAAACTCAGGACTTCACCATTGAGGTTCTGAACCATATGCGTAACCGTCTGTCCGACTATCAGGAGCAGTACGGCGATCTGTACAATCTGGAGGCCACTCCCGCCGAGTCCACCACCTACCGTCTGGCAAAGCACGACAAGAAGGACTTCCCCGACATCATCACCGCCGCCAAGGAAGGAGAGACTCCCTACTACACCAATTCCTCTCACCTGCCCGTTGGCTATACGGAGGACATTTTCTCCGCTTTGGACGTTCAGGACGAGCTGCAGACCCTCTACACCTCCGGCACCGTGTTCCACGCCTTCCTGGGCGAGAAGCTGCCTGACTGGAAGGCCGCCGCAAATCTGGTTCGGAAGATCTCCGAAAACTATCGTCTGCCCTACTACACCCTGTCTCCCACCTATTCCGTCTGCCCGGATCACGGCTATATTACCGGCGAGGTTTATAAGTGCCCCCACTGCGGAAAGTCCACAGAGGTTTACAGCCGCATCACCGGTTACTATCGTCCTGTGCAGAACTTCAACGACGGCAAGGCGCAGGAATTCAAGGATCGCAAGGTCTACGATATTGCAGGCTCCATGAAGAACCGTTTTGCCGGAGTCGCCGTAGAGCCCGCCGTGGAAGAAGCTCCCAAGACGGAAAACGCAGCAGGCCGGCTGGTACTGTTCACCACCAGCACCTGCCCCAAGTGCGTCATGGCGAAAAAATTCCTCGCCGATGCAGGCATCGCCTACGAAACCGTAGTTGTGGACGTAAATCCCGATGCGGCAAAGAAGTATGGCGTCCGTCAGGCTCCCACCCTGCTGGTGCTGGACGGGGAGACGGAAGTGCAGAGAGTGGAAAATCCCTCCAACATCCGTGCGTTTGCCGAGGCGCATACTTGCTAAGGAGCGGAATTTATGTATGATATTATCATCGTCGGTGCCGGCCCTGCGGGGCTGACCGCCGCGGTCTATGCCCGCCGGGCCGGAAAATCTGTGCTGGTGCTGGAACGGGACACCTTCGGCGGTCAGATCACCTTTTCTCCCAAGCTGGAGAACTACCCCGGCTTTCAGGCGGTCAGCGGCAACGAGTTGGCCCAGAAAATGCTGGAGCAGGCGCTGTCTCTGGGCGCTGACATCGACATGGACAACGTTGTGGAGCTTCTGGACGGAGAAGTCAAGACCGTGGTGGGAGAATCCGGGCAGTATGAGGCCAAAGCTGTGATTATTGCCGCCGGCGCCCGTCACCGCCGCCTCCATCTTCCCGGAGAGGAGGACCTCATCGGCAACGGTCTTTCCTTCTGCGCCGTCTGCGACGGAGCCTTCTATCAGGGACAGCACGTGGCAGTGATCGGCGGCGGCAACACCGCATTGCAGGAGATTCTCCTTCTGGCAGACACCTGCAAAAAGGTCACCGTAGTGCAAAATCTGGGTTTCTTGACCGGCGAGGCCGCCATGATCCAGGCGCTGGAGGCCAAGGGCAACATTGAATATATCTTCAACACCGTAGTAACCGGATATGAAGGTCAGCAGAGCCTGACCGGGCTGGTGCTGGAGAACACGGAAACCGGGGAGACTTCCCGGCTGGCCTTGGACGGTGCCTTCCTTGCCATCGGCACCGCACCGGAGAATCAGGCTTTTTCCAAGGTCGCTTCCCTGAACGGCTTCGGATATATCGAGGCGGACGAGACCTGCCGGACAGGGACTGCCGGTATTTTTGTCGCCGGTGACTGCCGTACCAAGGCTTACCGTCAGGTGGCAACGGCAATTGCCGACGGCGCCGCCGCAGCTTTGAACGCCTGCAGATATTTGGATGCATAAAAAGGCTGGCTTGCAAGTGCAAGCCAGCCTTTTCGTTTTTGCATCATTTTCATTTTTTTGCGCATACTGCTCCTATACGATCAATCAACGGAGGGAATCTATGGAATCAGCACATCGTGGAAAGCAAAGCGTTGTTTTTCTGAATGCTCCGGCCATTGTATCCTTTGCCTCGGTGGCGGGTAAAAAGGAATCGGAAGGGCCATTGGGGGCTACCTTTGACATAGCGTCCACCGACACCACCTTCGGACAAAAATCCTGGGAAAAGGCAGAAACCCAAATGCAGAAAACCGCCCTCCAGACTGCTTTGCAGAAGGCGGATTTGAAGGAAGACGATCTGGATGTGGCCTTCACGGGGGATCTGCTGAATCAGTGTGTCGGCTCCAGCTTTACCATGCGGAATAACGGGATTCCCACCTTCGGACTTTACGGTGCCTGCTCCACCATGGCAGAAAGTCTGCTTTTGGCGGGAATGTCCGTCAGCAGCGGCTTCTGTCGTAAGGCTCTGGCGCTGTCCTCCTCCCACTTCGCCTCCTCGGAGCGGCAATACCGCTTTCCCCTGGGCTACGGCGGTCAGCGGACGCCTACCGCTCAGTGGACGGTAACCGGAGCCGGAGCCGTGATTTTAGGCCAGACCGGTCAGGGGCCTTATCTGCGGGCGGCAACCATCGGCACGATTGTGGATCGGGGGATCAAGGACGCAAACAACATGGGCGCCGCCATGGCCCCGGCGGCCTACGAAACCCTGAAGGCGCATTTTGAAGACCTGAACAGAGCCCCGGAGGACTATGATCTGATTGTCACAGGGGATCTGGGAAAATTGGGACATCAGATTGTACGGGAGCTTTTTGAAAAGGACGGCGTTTTCTTAGGGGAACGGTATCAGGACTGCGGCATGCTGATTTACGATCTGAACCGTCAGGATGTTCACTGCGGCGGCTCCGGCTGCGGATGCAGTGCCAGCATCCTCTGCGGCTATCTTTTGAACAAAATGAGACGTCATCAGCTAAACAATCTGCTGTTCTGCGGCACAGGAGCCTTGCTTTCTCCCCTGACGACGCAGCAGGGGGAATCCATCCCCTCCGTCTGTCACGCAGTGGTCATTTCCACGGAAAGGAGCTAAGCTATGGACTATGTAAAAGCATTTCTGGTAGGCGGCGCCTTCTGCATCATCGGTCAGCTTTTGATTGACAAGACAAAGCTGACCCCCGCCCGGATTCTGGTCAGCTTTGTGGTAGCCGGTGTTTTTCTGGGAGCCATCGGCATCTATCCGAAAATCGTGGACTTTGCAGGCGCGGGAGCAACCGTCCCTCTGACCGGCTTCGGCAATACGCTGGCAAAGGGCGTCAGGGAAGCTGTGGATAAGGACGGCTTTTTAGGGATATTCACCGGCGGTCTTATGGCCACAGCCGGGGGCATCACCGCGGCCATCGTGTTCGGCTGGCTGGCGGGATTGATTTTTAAGCCGAAGGATAAATAAGCCCATACAGGGCATACTACCTCTGCGGAAAACCGCAAATCGAATTAAGGGAGGATTTTTCTCATGGAAAATCGTAATCAGAATCAGAACAACAACCGGAATCAGGAACAGCAGAATCAGGAAAAGAACAACAACCAGCAGAATCAGAACCAGAATCGCCGCTAAGCTGATCTGTGCATGAAAATTGCAGTGCCGCCGGGAGACCTGCGACACTGCAATTTCTCTCAAGGAGGATTTTATGGGAAACGAAACGGAAATGCTCAATTCCATCCGAAAAGCCACGCAGATGGGCTGTTACGGCATTGAGGCGGTGATGGACGAGACCATCAACCGGGAATTCCGGGGGGCGCTTCGCTCCCAATACAAGGAATATGAGGAGATTTACGAGGAAGCCGACCGTCTGCTGAACGAGCGGGGCGGGACGGCAAAGTCCATCAATCCTCTTGCCCGGTACAGCAATGCCCTTACCTCAAAAATGAGGGTTCGCTCCAGCGTGGACCCCACCGCAAAAATTGCGGAGCTGATGCTGCAGGGGAACACCCGGGGCATGATTAAGAGCCTTCACAACATTCGAACCATGGGATATCTGGAGCCGAAGGTGGCGACCCTGTCCCGAAGGCTGCTCCAGACGGAGCAGGCGAACATCAACCAGATGAAACAGTTTCTGTAACGGGGTGCCGTCGGCACCCCGCACTTTTTTCTTCCGTCCTGCATAAATTAAATGACAGGAGGTGCATTTATGCCAGCAACAGGTTATTTAACCATTCGAGCCTATACATCCGCCGCCCAGCTTCCCATCGTCGGAGCGGCAGTCTCAGTCACCCGGAACAATCCCAACGGAGGTTCCGAGCTGATTGCCCTTCGTCTGACGGACGAGAGCGGAAAAACCCCGGTCATTCCCATTACAACCCCGGAGCTTGCGGGAAGTCTGTCTCCCGGAACGGTAAAGCCCTTTGCAAGTGTGGATGTTCTGGTAGATCACCCGGATTATGAGCGAATTTTAGTGGAAAATGTTCAGATTTTCCCAGGTGTCCTGTCTCTTCAGAATTTGGAGCTGATTCCCTATGAGGAAAACCCGGAGGCATGGAATATGACGGAAGTGGTGGATATTACCACCCAGAACTTATAATCATGCCTCCCACAGTCATACCGTACGTTCCGGAAAACATCACCGTTCACTTAGGCCCCCCGGGTTCTGACGCGCCAAACGTCCGGGTTCCCTTTGTGGACTATGTGAAAAATGTAGCCTCCAGCGAAATCTATCCCACCTGGGAGAACAGCGCTCTGGTTGCCAACATTCTCGCCATCATTTCCTTTGCGCTGAACCGGGTCTACACGGAGTTTTACCGGTCTCAGGGCTACAACTTCGATATTACGTCCTCCACCGCCATTGACCAGAAATTCATCAACGGGCGGAATATTTTTGAGAACGTGTCCCAACTGGTGGATGATATTTTTAATGATTATATCCGCCGTCAGGGCTTTGTGGAGCCGCTGGCCGCCAAATTCTGCAACGGCACCACCGTGACCTGCGATGGGCTGAGCCAGTGGGGCTCCCAGAGTTTGGCGGAGCAGGGCTTGAATTCCATCCAGATCCTGCGTCAGTACTACGGCAACAACATCGAGCTTGTAAACAACGCTCCCATCCGCAGCTACACTCCCTCCTATCCCGGCAGTCCCTTACGCCGAGGCTCCCAGGGGCCCAGCGTAGTCCAGGCTCAGGTCATGCTGAACCGAATCAGCCAAAATTACCCGGCAATTCCACGAATTTATCCCGTGGACGGAATTTTCGGCCCTCAGACGGAGCAGTCCGTCCTTGCCTTCCAGCGGATTTTTAATTTGGATCCCGACGGCATCATCGGCAAGGCCACATGGTATCAAATGGTGCGCCTGTATGTGGGGGTCAACAATTTGGCGGAGCTGGAATCTCAGGGACAGACCTTCTATAGTCTGAACTGGCAGGCTCCCGGCGATTTGCAGCAGGGCAGCCGTGGGCAGAAGGTGCGCCAGCTCCAATATATGCTGCAAATTTTGGCGGAATATGTGCCGACCATTCCCCAGATCGCACAGGACGGAATTTTTGGCCCACGAACGCAGGAGGCCGTCATCGCCTACCAGCGCTTTGCAGGTCTGACGCCGGACGGTATTGTGGGCCCGGCAACATGGAATTCTCTGTATGACCGGGCCTCCGGCATTATCAACGAGGCGGAGCTTGCCATGTTCCAGTATCCGGGGCAGCCCTTGCAGCTGGGAAATACAGATTTTTAGGAGGTCGCTATGAGTTTTGCAAAACGTCCCGAGGTGGCTCCCATCCACGAATTGCAGGTCATGCTGCGAAAAATCGACCCTTCCCACGGCTTAAACGTGGATGGAATATTCGGAAAAGAGACGGAAAGCGCCGTTCGCAGCTTCCAGAGAGAGAACGGTCTGCAGGATACCGGGAAAGCAGATCTGGAAACCTGGGAGGCCATACGGAAGGCATATCAGCTTGCCAAGGTCTTTCGGGATCAGGCGGAGCCTCTGCTGCTGACGCTCCAGCCCAACCAAACGCTGGAAAAAGGCAGCAACAATCTGCATATGTATCTGGTTCAGGCCATGCTCCTTGCGCTGAGCAGACTGCTCAGCGGCGCCCCCGGGGTGAGAGTCAACGGCCGGCTGGATCAGGACACGGAAAAAGCAATCAAATGGCTGCAAAAACGGTGGGAATTGGAGGAAACCGGAGCGCTGGATCGGAATACCTGGCGGCATCTGAATCAGCAATACCGAACAACGGTGGGCGACGGCACCGGCACCTTCCCCTATTATCAGACGCAGCGGAAATTTGAATTGCCGAAACAGACGAAATTATAAGGCCGTCCCCTTCTTGGGAACAAAAAATTTTCCCATATTCACGCCTTCGTGGGTGAGAAGAAATACTTTCTTTTCCATCCCCCCGGCATAACCGGTCAGATTGCCCTTGGCTCCCACCACCCGATGACAGGGAATGATAATGGAAATGGGATTACGCCCCACCGCTCCCCCAACCGCCTGAGCAGACATCCGGCTCAGACCCCGGCGCCGGGCAAGAATCCCGGCAATCTCCCCGTAGGTCATGGTAGCGCCATAAGGGATTGTGCATAAAATCTCCCAGACCTCTCTGGCAAAGGGACTGCCCTGGGGATTGAGCTTCAGCTCGGTGATGGAGGGCCTCTCCTGACGGAAATATCGGTTCAGCCAGTCAGCAGTCTGGGCAAGGATGGGATCGTTCTCATTTTCTTCCACCTCTCCCCCATCCAGAGAGGCTTTCTGCCCTTGAATCCACAGACCCAAAAGTCCATTCTCCCCTGCCGCCAGAAGTATTTCTCCCACGGGAGCGGCGTACTTTCTTGTATAAATCATTAAATTTCCCTCATAATGAAAAAGCGGATGGTGCTCGCCATCCGCTTTGTTTTTTATGAAATAGTTCCGTTGGCCGTGATGGTATCCAGAGCAACATCGTTATAGGTTCCCCGGAACGCCCAGGTCACGCTGACAGAGGTGGAGCCGCTGGGCTTATCCATAATCGTGCTGCCAATGAGAATGCTGGTGCGGGAGCCGGTATGGGAAATTGCAGAGGTGTTGATGCTCTTCGTCACTCCGCCCACATTGAAGGTCAGACCGCCGTAACGCTCGCTGACATAAATGCTGTAGGTACTCAGATACACCTCGAAGCGAACCTTCTCGTTGCCGTCGGAATCCGTAAAGGTGTCCCAATAAACCTGCAGGTCAATATCCGCACCGGTATTGGAGGAGAAGCTGCTGGAGCCGGTCACATCACCGTCAATGGAGGGCACGTCCACATCCGGGATGACTTCCTTCTCCGTAGGCTTTTCCGTAGGCTTTTCGGCCTCCGTGGGCTTCTCCGTGGGCTTTTCCGTAGGTTTCTCCGTAGGTTTCTCCGTGGGTTTCTCCGTAGGCTTCTCCGTGGGCTTGGAGTCTTCCGTGGAGCCGGTTTCCTCGGTGGAGTTCGTCCGTTCGGGAACCTCAGAGCCCTTCGGCCAGGTGGGGTTGTCAGGCTCGTTGTGCCCGGTGGGCGCTTCGCTGGCAAAGGGATCGTCCTGGGGCAAGGTTGGCTCCTCATCCGCAAAAAATTCATGCCAGATGCAGAAGCCTGCCACAACAACCAGACAGGTCAGGATCGAAACTAAAATAGTCACTAATCTTTTCATGGTCTACCTCCTGTTTTTCGAGCTGTTTCAATTATACATCATTTTTCCGAATTTTCCAGTACCCAAAGGGATTCTATCCCATAGTATTTCATTCTGCGGATGGCCTCAACGGTGACCCGTTCCCCGGAAACCGCCACGGGGATGGCAGGCGGGCAGGACACCGCAGGACTGCCGCAGATCCGCCCCTCCGCCTCCTCCACAGGCACCCGCTTCTGGGGCGCAAAAAGGGCAGCTCTGGGAGAACAGACCGTTTCCAATCTCAGGTCGGGAAAAAGAGGTTCCACAGGGGCTTCCGGCTCTGTCAGAGCGGCCTCCAGCCGCCGCAGTTCCTCTTGGGAGTTCTCCGGGGTGAGCATACAGACCAGATGGTCGTGATCCGCAAACTCACATTCCAGTCCCCGGGAACGAAGAAGCTCGCTCAGCTTCTTTCCCCGGGTCTGAATCGTCAGCCGCAGAGGGTCAGACTCCCCAATCCGCCAGCCCTTTTCCTTTAGACGCTGCTTCAGGGAATTCAGTTCCACAATTCGGCAAAATAATTTTTCCCGGTAGTCTCCCGCCAGATAGGCATTACAGGCATCCAGAGACGCCAGCGTCAGATAGGACGGGCTGGTTGAGCCAAAAAGCCCCATGGCTGGCTTTGCCTGTTCCGAGAACCGCCCCGGAAGGGTCTTGGACAAGTGAAGATACGCCCCTCCGGTCAGCACCGGCAGGGTCTTATGGGCAGAATCGCAGCACAGGTCAGCCCCCAGATCCATGGGATGCCGGGAAGGCTCCAAAAAATGCAGATAGGCGCCGTGGGCATTGTCCACCAGCAAAAGGGTTCCGAAGTCATGACAAATCTTTGCCAATGCGGCAAGGTCCTGCATCCCCCCCAGATAGTCCGGGGAGGTCACATAAACCGCTGCGGGAGGCTTGTCCATGGCGGACAGCGCTTCCCGAAGCTGCGCCCCGGTAACCGGACAGGCGCACAAGCCGGTGCTTTTTGCGGGATAGAGCCACCGGGGCGTGAGATCCAGCAGGGCGCAGGCATAGAGAAACGCCTTATGGACATTTCGAGCCGCCAGAATCACAGGGTCGCTTCCCTTTGTTCGGCAGGTCAGCGCCAGATACAGCATCGCCCGGATGCATTGGCTGGAGCCCTCTGTGCTGAACAGGGTTTTTCCCGTGCCAAAAAGCGCCGTTGCATTGGCTTCGCTCTCGGCGATGATCCCGGAGGCCTCATAAAGAGCGTCTGCCCCGGAAACCTCTGTGATATCCAGGCTTTCACAGCCTAAAACCCCCTGTCCCTTATGACCGGGCATATGGAGTCTGCCTTGAGAATAGCTGCGTACAAAGTCGAAAATCGGGGTATTCACAGGCGTTGATCCAAATCCTTTGCCACCTGAATCATGATGGCGCATTCAATCCGCTTCCGGAACAGGTCGCAGCCCGGCTCGTAGATGCCCCGAATGGTGCCGGTGGCGTGGTAGGCATTGGCGGCGCAGCCGCCGGAGCAGTAGAGCTTCGCCCAGCAGTCCGCGCACTCAGGCCGGGCATAGGCATTGCAGCTGCGGAACTCCTCCCGCAGAGCGGTGTTGGTCACGCCGTCCCAGATGTTGCCCATCAGGTACTTTTCTTCCCCCACAAACTGGTGACAGGGATAGAGATCGCCCCAGGGGGTCACCGCCATATATTCCGTGCCGGAGCCGCAGCCGGAAATCCGCTTGTAGATACAGGGGCCGGCCTTCAGATCGATCATGTAATGGTAGAAGGTAAACCCGTTGCCTTCCCGGTCCCGCTTCAGCATTTCTCTGGCAAGGATTTCATACTGCTCCTTGACAATCTCGATATCCTCCGGGGTCAGAGCCGCGGGATCGTCGGAAGCGCAGACCACCGGCTCCATACTCAATTCCCGGAACCCCAGATCCGCCATATGGAAGACATCCTTGGTAAAGTCAGGGTTGGCATGGGTGAAGGTGCCACGCATATAGTAGCTCTTGTCTCCCCGGGCCGCAACCAGCTTCTGGAACTTGGGAACGATTTTGTCATAGCTGCCGTTTCCGGCGAAGTCCACCCGGGAACGGTCATGAATCTCCTTCCGACCGTCCAGAGAGAGAACCACGTTGCTCATTTCCTTGTTGGCAAAGTCAATCACGTCGTCGTCAATGAGAACGCCGTTGGTGGTCAGGGTGAAGCGGAATTTTTTGTGGTTCGGCTCCTCCAGGGTTCTGGCGTAAGCGACCAATTGCTTCACCACGTCGAAATTCATCAGCGGCTCCCCGCCGAAAAAGTCCACCTCCAAATTGGTACGGCTGCCGGAATTGGCAACCAGAAAATCCAGCGCCCGCTTGCCCACCTCAAAGGACATGAGCGCCCGCTCCCCGTGGTACTTGCCCTGACTTGCGAAGCAGTAGGAGCAGTTCAGGTTGCAGGTATGGGCGATATGAAGACACAGAGCCTTTACAATATTGCCGGTGCGGTTCTTCAGTTCCCCGGCCATGGAGCCGTAATTGTCCGGAGTAAAGAGCTTTCCTGCGTCCTTCAGAGACTGAATGTCATCCAGACACTGTTCCAGCTCCTCCCGGGTGACATCCTCCCGATGGCCGTATTTTTCCAGCATAGCGGCAATGATCTCTTCCCGGCTGTGGTCTTCAAACATGGCGATGATATCGTATGCCACCTCGTCCACGGAATGAACCGAGCCGGAGCAGGTGTCCAGCACAATGTTGTAGCCATTGAGCTGATATTGGTGCATCATATTGTTATCCTCCAATTATGTACATAAAAAGTGCCGCCTGCAGAGGGCGGCACTTCTCCGGAGCGGAATTATTTCTCCGTCTTGTTCTCGCACTGCTGATTTGCAACACCACAGCTGGTCTTGCAAGCAGACTGGCAGGAAGTCTGGCATTCGCCGCAGCCGCCGTGAGCAGCACTTGCACACAGGTCACGGGTCTCGATGGTCTTAATTCTTTCCATGATAGTATCTCCAATCTGATCGAGTAGTTGCTTCTGCCTAATCCCGGCAGTAAAGTTACTAAAAGTATAGCACAACTGCCAAAAGAAGTCAAGGGAACAAACGCAGGATTTCCCAGGCATTCCTATTCCCGGGTTGTCCCCGGCAAATCCCCTGTAGCCGGATGATCCAGCAGCTTTCCCCCTTCCGTAAAGCGGGAGCCGTGGCAGGAGCAGTCCCAGGAGCGTTCCCGGAGATTCCA
>JAEDOJ010000028.1 GCA_016302015.1 Oscillospiraceae bacterium
GAGTGCGGTGGAAATTATGCGGCACAGCCGGTTTGGCTGTGCCGCTGCGTTACCGTTTTTTTGCCAGAGGCGTGCTGCGCTCCTGCAGCTCCTGAATGGCAAGGATGATCCGGTTGGACACCAGCCAGCCCTTCTCCGTCAGCCGCCACCGCTCCTTGACCTTCTCCGCATAGCCGTTATCCGCAAACCGCTGCATCAGCAGTTCGATCTTGTCAAAGGGCAGGAGGTACGACCGTTCGTATTCCTCGGCGTGGATGCCCTCGTCGGTGCGAAGGCGGAGCATGATATATTCTCCCGCCCGCTCCCGCAGAGGAATGGTTTCGCACTCGCTGAGAATGGAGCCCTGCTTTGCGATTCCCTCGATATAGCCCTTCAGGTCGGGACGGATGGTAAACCGCTTTCCCGCAAAATCAGAAGAAGCGGAGGGGCCGAAGCCCAGATATTCCCCGCCGTTCCAATACTTCCGGTTGTGCTGGGAGGCACGACCCTTTTTGGCGAAATTGGAAATTTCGTAGTGCTGATACCCATATTCATGGAGAATTTCGCAGGCCGCCATATACATTTCTGCCTGCAAATCGTCATTGGGCAGGTTCAAACTGTCCTTGTAGCCCCACATGGGGGTGTTTTCCTCAATTTTCAGGGCATAGCAGGAGATATGCTCCGGCCGCATGGAGACGATATTGGTCACCGTATCCTTCCAGTCCTCCAGGGTCTGGCCGGGGAGACCGTACATCAGATCCAGAGAAATATTGCCGAAGCCCGCCTTTCTGGCCTGCTGCATGGCCACCTTCGCCTGATGGAAGGTGTGGGGACGGCCCAATTTCATCAGCATTTCGTCATTATCCGACTGGACGCCGATGGAAATCCGGTTGAAGCCGCTGCGGATCAGCCGCCGGAGCATCTGGGAATTGATGCTGTCGGGATTGGCCTCCAGAGTGATCTCCGCCTCCACGCTGAGGTGGAAGGAGCGGTGGATTTCATCCAGAATTTTTTCCAGATTTTCCGCTCCGAAGAAGCTGGGGGTGCCGCCGCCGAAGTATACCGTATCCACCAGATAATTGGGCGCAAGACGGCCGCTCTCCTTCAGATGGTCAGCCAGCGCCTGCAGATAATCGTCGGTCACCCGGTCATTCAGGCCGCCGCCCAGGGAATAAAAGTCGCAATATTCGCACTTTTTTCGACAAAAAGGGATGTGAATATAGATTCCCAACCGCTTTTCGTCCTCATTTTGCTTCGTCAGAAAAAATGCCATGGCTTAGCCTCCCATCCGCCCGGAAATAAAGCTGCGGAATTCCTCCTCCGTGCAGCCCTCCAGCCCGGACTTGGCAACGAAAAACCAGGTGCTTGCATTCCGGCGCAGGAGAAACAGATGCTCCGTCTCCCGCAGGCCGCTGAGGTCGGAATAGCTTTCCACTACGATATCCTGATTTTCCTCCAGGGTCTGGGCCAGATTGAAGGTGAAAAACTCCGTGGTCAGGTGCAGCTCCGCCGTGCCGTAATTCTGCCGCATTCCCTCTTCCCACCGCCGGATCAGCCTCTTCGGCATGGTCAGATGGCTGTAGACCATATATCCGATCAGCAGGACAAGAACAGCGGAAAGCAGAAGATTCTGCTGAGATTTGGTTTCCAGATACTGCCAGATCAGCACACCCAATATCACCACGCAGATGGCAAGGGCGGAATAGCTCACAAATTTGGTGTATTTGGGAGCCAGCGCCTGCGAGGCCTCCTGCTGGGTCTGGGCGTTCAGAACCGTCCTCGCCGTGTAGAGGGGAGGGACTGCCTCCCCGGTTTCTGTGTTGCGAACTTCTGAATCCATCCGGTTTCCTTTCTTAGTGGCAGTTGGGGCAGGCTGTGTAGTCCTGCGCAATGGCGTAATCCACATTGAACAGCCAGAAGCCTTCCCGATCCCAATCCGGGCAGTCATAAGTATGGTAATAGTCGTTCATATCGCTGCAATAGACGCCGAATCTGTGGTAGAATTCATATTCGTCAGACCAGGAGTAGTAATCGTCCACGATATCGCCGTATTCCACCATCAGGGATTCATACTCGCTCTGAACCTGACTCAGCATCGTTTCGTTTTCCTTCACCACAGTGGTCAGGCTTTCGTTCTCCGCCTCCAGAGCCGCATAGCTGGCGGAAAGGTCTTCCTGCTTCATTTCCAGATCGGCATAACGGTCTTGCAGCTCGGCGTGATCCGCCTCAAGCTGAGTATAGTCGGTGTAGAACATATAGCCGACCACCCCCGCCGCTGCCAGCACCACCACCAGCACCGCCGCCAGCACGATGGCGGCAATCTTGGCGCCCTTGCCGCCCTTCTTCTGCTGGGGACGGCGGACAGGGGAGGGAATCTCAGGCTCCTGCACGGGTGCTTCCTCCACGGGTGCTTCCTCCGGCAGCACCGCAGTGGCCGCCAGAGGCTTCTGATTTTCGGGGTAATAGGAGATGGGTTTCTCCTCCTCCGGCGCCTCCACGGGAGTGCCGCAGACGGTACAGAATTTCATAAAGTCCAGAACTTCGTTGCCGCAATTTTTGCAAATCATTGTCAATACTCCTTTCAAATCTCATATTTCACCGGCGAACCGGGTATTTATTCCCCTTCGGCTTCCTCAGAGCCCTCGGTGCGCTGGACGGCGATGACCCGCTTGCCTTCGTCCACCCGCATGACGATCACGCCTCGGGTGTCCCGGCCCATTTCGCTGATGGAAGCAACGGGGGTGCGGATCACCACGCCGCCGGATTCCATAATCAGCACGTCGTCGGTCTCGTTGACCACCAGAGCGGCGGCCACCAAACCGGTCTTTTCGTTGAGATGGTAGCCTCGCTTGCCCTTGCCGCCCCGGCTCTGCACATCGTCGCCCCGGAGATACTGGGAAATGGGCGTCCGCTTGCCGTAGCCCTTTTCCGTGATGGCCAGCAGGCACTTATCCGCCTCCGCCACCACGGCGCTGACCAGACTGTCCCCCTCTGCCAGCTTGATGCCCCGGACGCCTACCGCCATACGTCCCATACAGCGGATGTCCTCTTCCTTGAAGCAGATGGACATACCCTTCCGGGAGGACAGAAGCAGGTTATCCTGACCGGTGGTTTTCATCACGCCGATCAGCTCGTCCCCCTCCTCCAGGGTCAGCACCCGGATGCCCGCCTTTCTGGCGGTGTACAGCTCGCTCATGGGCATCCGCTTCACCGTGCCCATCTTCGTTGCCATGACCACAAATTCCTCCTGGGTGAATTCTCTGGTCAACAGCATGGCGGTGACCTTCTCTCCCGGCTCCAGGGGGAGAATATTGGCAATATGACTGCCCTTGGAGGTTCTGCCGGACTCGGGAATCAGATAGCCCTTTCTCCGATGCACCCGTCCCTCGTTGGTGAAGAAGAGCAGGTAGTCATGGGTGGAGGCGATGAAGAGGTTTTTGATATAATCCTCTTCCTTCAGGCTCTGACCGGAGACGCCCCGGCCGCCCCGGCGCTGGGTGCGGTAGGTATCCACAGGCAGACGCTTGATATAGCCGCCCTCGGACAGACTGTAGCAGCAGTCCTCCTCCTCGATCAGGTCTTCATCGTCGATCTCGTCCTCCACGTCCACGATCTCGGTGTAGCGGTCGTTGCCGTACTTGTCCCGAATCTGGATCAGCTCCTCCTTGACGATGCCCTTGACCAGCGTCATATCCCCCAAGACCTTCTGGAAGTAGGCAATCTTCTCTTCCAGTTCCTGATATTCCGCCAGCAGCTTGTCCTTTTCCAGACCCTGCAGACGTTTGAGCTGCATATCCAGAATGGCCTGGGCCTGAATTTCCGACAGGCCGAAGGCTTCCATCAGTTTTTCTCTGGCATTGTCATAGCTGCTGCGGATGATGCGGATGATTTCGTCAATATGATCCTGGGCGATGAGCAGACCCTCTAACAGGTGCGCCCGCTCCTGAGCCTTTTTCAGGTCATATCTGGTGCGGCGGATGATGATCTCCTCCTGGAACGCCAGATATTCGTCCAGAATTTCCTTCAGCGTCAGCACCTTGGGCTGGGACTGGTTCTTCACCAGCGCCAGCAGATTGGCGGAGAAATTGGTCTGCAAGGCGGTCTGAGCAAACAGCCGGTTCAGCACAACCTGGGCATTGGCCTCCCGCTTCAGCTCGATGACAATCCGCATACCCTTGCGGTCGGACTCGTCCCGGATGTCGGAAATGCCCTCCAGCCGCTTCTCGTTGACCTGATCCGCCATATTTTTGATCAGCATCCGCTTGTTCACCTGATAGGGGATCTCCGTGACGATGATCCGCTGGCGGTTCTGACCGAATTCTTCAATTTCCGTCCTCGCCCGCATGACAATTCTGCCATGACCGGTGGCATAGGTGCTGCGAATGCCAGACCGTCCCAGAATCAGACCTCTGGTGGGGAAGTCCGGGCCGGTGATATGCTCCATCAGCTCGGCGAGGGTGGCGTCCGGGTTGTCCAGCACGCACAGACAGGCGTTGATGACCTCCTTCAGATTGTGAGGTGGGATGTTGGTGGCCATGCCCACGGCGATGCCGGAGGAGCCGTTGACCAGCAGATTGGGGAACCGGCTGGGCAGAACCCGGGGTTCCTTCCGGGTCTCGTCAAAGTTGGGATCCCAATCCACCGTCTCCTTCTCAATGTCCCGGAGCATTTCGTTGCTGATTTTGGACATTCTGGCCTCCGTATAACGGTAGGCCGCGGGAGGGTCGCCGTCCACGGAGCCGAAGTTGCCGTGGCCGTCCACCAGCGGGTGGCGGAGGGAAAAGTCCTGCGCCAGACGAACCAGCGCGTCATAGACCGAAGCGTCGCCGTGGGGATGATACCGACCCAAAACGTCACCGACTGCGGTGGCGCACTTCCGGAAGGGCTTGTCATAGGTCAGATTATCCTCATACATACCGTAGAGAATCCGGCGATGCACCGGCTTCAGGCCGTCCCGGACGTCGGGCAGGGCTCTGCCGATGATGACGGACATGGCATATTCCATGTAGCTGGTTTTCATTTCGTGTACAAGCTCAGAGGTCACAATGGCCTGATCCGGGAATCGGATGTCCTCCGGCTTGTAATCTTTTTTATGTGCCAAAATAATTCCTCCTGAGATAAGGATTGATCAATAATCCAGATTCTGGACGTATTTTGCGTTCTTTTGGATAAATTCCTTCCGGGGCTCCACCTTTTCTCCCATGAGGAGGGTGAAAACCTCGTCCGCCTTTACCGCGTCATCCAGCTCAATCCGCTTCAGCGTTCTTCTGTTGGGGTCCATGGTGGTTGCCCACAGCTCGTCCGGATCCATTTCGCCAAGACCCTTAAACCGGGAAATATCCACCTTGGCGTTGGGATTGTTATCCCGCAGCTCCGCGGAAATCCGATCCCGCTCCTCGTCGGAGAAGGCAACCCGGACGGTTTTGCCCCGGGTCAGCTTATACAGCGGGGGAATGGCGGAGTACACATAGCCCTGTTCGATCAGCGGCCGCATATAACGGAAGAAGAAGGTGAGCAGGAGGGTGCGGATATGACTGCCGTCTACGTCCGCATCCGCCATGATGACGATTTTGTGGTAGCGGAGCTTCTCCACGTTGAATTCCTCACCGATGCCCGCGCCCAGCGCCGTGATCACAGGGAGTAATTTTTCATTTCCAATAACCTTGTCCTCCCGGACCTTTTCCACGTTCAGCATCTTGCCCCACAGAGGCAGAATGGCCTGGAAGCGGGAATCTCTGCCCTGAATGGCAGAGCCGCCTGCGGAATCGCCCTCCACGATGTAAATTTCCGTCAGGGAAGGGTCGGTCTCGTTGCAGTCCTTCAGCTTGTCCGGCATGGCGGCGCCGCCTAAAGCGGTTTTTCTGCGAATATTCTCTCTGGCCTTCCGTGCCGCCTCTCTGGCCCGGTTGGCCATCATGGCCTTCTCCAGAATCACTCTGGCCACCGCGGGATGCTCCTCAAAATAGGTGGTGAGCTGGTTGGTCACCACGCTGTCCACCAGGGTGCGGATGTAGGCGTTGCCCAGCTTCGCCTTGGTCTGACCCTCAAACTGGGCGTCCGTCAGCTTCACGGAGATCACCGCCGTCAAGCCCTCCCGGCAATCATCGCCGGTGACCTTGTCTCCGTCGGTCTTGATCACCCCGATGCGGGTGCCGTAGGCGTTCATGACTCGGGTCAGAGCGGTCTTGAAGCCCGTCTCGTGCATACCGCCCTCCGGGGTATGGATATTATTGGCAAAGGACACCAGCGTTTCATTGAAGGCGTCCGTGTATTGCAAAGCAATCTCCGCCTGAGCGTCATTCTTCGTCCCGGAGATATAAATGACCTCACTGTGAAGCTCCGTCTTGTGCCGGTTGTGCCACTGGACAAACTCCCGAATGCCTCCCTCGAAGCACATGGACTCGGACTTGCCCTCCTCCTCCCGCAGGTCGGCAATGGAAATATGCAGACCGGCGTTCAGAAACGCCTGCTCCCGCATCCGGGTGTGGAGAATTTCATAGTCGTACTCCAGGGTATCGAACATCTCCGGGTCGGGCTTGAAGGTGACGGAGGTACCGTGCTTGTCCGTGGTGCCGATGACGGTCATTTCCTGGGTGATATGACCCCGGGCGAATTTCATCTGGTAAATTTTACCATCCCTATGCACCTCTACCGTCAGCCATTCGGAAAGGGCGTTGACCACAGAGGCGCCCACGCCGTGGAGGCCGCCGGAGACCTTATAGCCCCCGCCGCCGAACTTGCCGCCGGCATGGAGGACGGTGTAGACCACCTCCAGAGCGGGCCGGCCGGTCTGGGGCTGGATATCCACCGGGATGCCCCGGCCGTCATCGGTGACGGTGATGGTGTTCCCCGGATTGATGGCTACGGTAATGTGTTTGCAGTAGCCCGCCAGCGCCTCGTCAATGGCGTTGTCCACGATCTCATAGACCAGATGGTGCAGGCCGGAGACAGAGGTGGAGCCGATATACATACCGGGACGCTTCCGAACCGCCTCCAAACCCTCCAAAACCTGAATTTGCGAGGCGTCATATTCCTGTTCAACAGTGGTATTCATGAAATTTTCGGACATTTTTTGTCCTCCTTATGAAAATCTCCATGGAAATGGAGAAGCATTTATTTACAGCGTTTTTCCAGCGCGGCGGTGTTGAACTGGGTGAGAAAAACCCGATTCATTCCAAATTCTTCCATTAAAACAAAGCTCTTGGGCAGGTCGTTGGACACCGCCACCACCTGACCCTCCTGCTCCGCTTCCGACAAAAACCGCCGGGTGTGCTTCGACCAGGAGGTATTATCCAGATCAAAAATCCCGATGATCGACCGGTCTCGCAGGGAAAAATCACTGCCTATGGATACATACATTACAAAATCGTTCCTTTTTCGATGTGCAGAACCTGCCCAAGGCTGGTCAGCCGATCCGGCTCACAGCAGGTGATGAAGACCTGACCTTCCTTCAACTGGTTCAATACAAAATCCTGCCGTCCCGCATCCAGCTCCGAAAGCACATCATCCAGCAGGAGAATCGGCTCCTCCCCGCAGTCCCGGCGGAGAAGCTCCCGCTCCGCCAGCTTGATGGAGATGGCGGCGGTTCTGGTCTGCCCCTGAGACCCGTAGGCGCTCACCGGCAGACCGTTGATGCAGGCTTCAAAATCATCCTTATGAGGGCCGGACAGGCATTGACCGCTGTCCAGCTCTGCCCGCTCATGGGCGGCCTGATGCTCCAACAGCTTCTGCCGCAGAACCTCCGGCGGCGCAAAGGGATCGTCAAGATTCGACACGGTTTTATAGGTCAGGGTCAAATTTTCCAGACCCCCGGAAAACTCCCGGTGGTAGGCTCCGGCGCAGTCTCCCAGCGCCTTGATATACCGGGCACGGTAGGAAATCACCAGAGCGCCCACCTGAGCCATGCGCTGGTTGTACTCCGGCAGAATTTCCAGCATATAGGGATTGTCCCGCCAGTCCTTCAGCAGGGCGCTTTTTTCCTCCAACAGCCGCTGATATTCGCTCAGAGCGCTGTCATAATTGGGACGAAGCTGGACGATCACATGATCCAACAGCTTTCGCCGGGGCTGAGCGCCCTTTTTCAGCACCAGAAGATCCTCCGGGCAGAACAGGACGCTGGGCACAAGTCCCACAAGGTCTTTTGCGGTCTTCTGCTTCACCCCGTTCAGCCAGAGCTGTCTGGGCCGTCTGCCCTCAAAGAGCAAAATCCGCAGATTCTGCTCCCGCTCCCGGGCATAAACCCGGGCGGACAGCTCCGCAAACTCCGAACCGAAGCGGAGCAATTCCTGTTCCCGTTTGGCGCGAAAGGCCCTGGTTGTGGATAAATAGGAAATTGCTTCCAGGAGATTGGTCTTCCCGTTGGCGTTTTTCCCCACCAAAAGGTTCACTCCGGGCACAAATTCCGCTGTGGTTTCCTCATAATTCCGAAAATTACGCAGACAGAGGGTCTCAATTCTCATGCTTTACCACATAGACCACGTTGTCAAAGCGAACCCGATCGCCGTCCACCAGCTTTTTTCCCCGCATCAGGCAGGGCTGGTCGTTGACGCAGACCTCTCCGTTCTGGATAAAGTTTTTCGCCATGCCGCCGGATTCCACGGCGTTGGCCAGCTTGAGAAAGCTCTCTAATTTAATAAAATCAGTGGTGATGGAAACGGGAATTTCCTCCCGCTCCACACGTCGCACACGAATTTTCATAGCCGATCTCCTTTTCAGTGCAGACGGACAGGCAGAACCATATAGGAGAAATCCTGCTTGTCGTCCACCGGGGTAAATACCACGGGACTGAGGCCGTTTTGCAGCTCCACCGTGACCTCCTCGGAGGGAACCGCCCGGAGGGCGTCCAGCAGATATCTGCCGTTGAAGCCGATCTCCAGCTCCCCGCCGTTGCCGGCGACGGGGCAGGTATCATGGGCGGAGCCGATGGTATTCATGGTCTTGAAATCCGCCGTGTTCTCCCCGAAGAGACAGCGCACGGGACTTTTCACCTTTTCCGACACGATCAGACTCACACGCTCGATGGAGGACATGAGAGTAGATACGTTGGCGGTGAGAATGATGGAGTTATTCACGGGAACCACCCGCCGCCAGTCGATAAATTCTCCCTCCAGCACCCGGCAGACCAGAGTGGCGTCCCCGATTTCAAAGAGGATGTGCTTATCCCCCAGGGTGAAGACCACAGGGTCATCCGTCTCCGTCAGGATTTTCTCCACCTCCCGCAGGCCGGTGGCGGGAACCACAAATTTCATCTCCCGGCCGATGGGTTCCTCACTGTGCCAGGTTCTGCGGGCCAGACGGAAGCTGTCCACGGCGATCATATTGATGCCGTCGTCCTTCACTTCCATGAGACAGCCGGTGTGGATGGGTCTGGCCTGATTTTCGGAAACGGAGAAAATGGTGCCGCCGATCATCTCCCGCAGGGCGTTCTGAGGAATGGAGACGCCCTTTTCGGAGTTGACGTCGGGCAGGTCGGGATAGTCCTCCGCATCCATGGCGGTGATGGTGAAGAAGGACGCGCCGCCCCGGATGGAGACCTTCAGCTTCTCATCCACCTCCACGGAAACCATATCGTCGGGCATTTTCCGGATAATATCAAAGAACAGTCTTGCAGGCATGACGCACAGGCCGGGATCGGAAACCCGGGCGGCGACCTTTACGGTGATACCGGTCTCCAGATTGTAGCCGGTGAGCTGAACGTCCAGCCCGGCATGAACCAGAATGCCTTCCAGACAGGGAATGGTGCTCTTCGGAGAAACGGTGCGGGCGGCCACGGAAATGGCGGAAACCAGCAGCGCTTTTTCACAGGTGAATTTCATAAAACCAAGCCTCACTTTCTCTCTGTTAATAGATAGACAGGAAATAATATAGTAGTAATTGTCAGTAGAGCAAATTTATGTTCATAACCCGGAAAACACCTGTATTTTCAAGGCTTTGCAATCCACAGCCCCCTGTGCATAATCTAAGGAAGTTATTGACAGACTTCCGGGAAAAAAATCCAAAACAGGTTATGCACAGAAAAGTTTTGAACAATGAACAGGCATTGTCAGTTCTCTACAGACGGGATTCGATGTTGGAGGAAATGTCCCGGATGTTGTCCCGCAGACCGTTGGAGGGGTTGGTCAGCTCCTTTTCCACCCGGTTGCAGGCGTACAGAACGGTGGTGTGATTTTTGCCGAATTCCTTGCCGATGTCCGGCAGGGAAAGGTTGGTCATCTTTCGGATCAGGTACATGGCCACCTGACGGGCCTCCGCGGTGCCCTTGGTTTTCCGGGTGCTGCGGATGACGCTTTCCTCAATGGAGTAAAACCGGCAGACCTCGCTGATAATCAGGCTGGGCGAGGCTTCCTTCTTGTCCCGAATGATCTGCTTGATCACTCTGGAGACGTTTTCCACGTTGATTTCCCAGTGCTCCAGATCGTGGTAGGCCTTGATCTTCTTCACAGCGCCCTCAATCTGCCGCACGTTGTTGGTCAGATTCTGGGCGATGTAGTCGCAGACCTCATCGGGAAGGATCAGCCCCAGAGACAGACCCTTGTTCTTGGTAATCGCCCAGCGGGTCTCGTAGTCCGGCGGCTGAATGTCCACGATCAGACCCCATTCAAAGCGGGTACGCAGACGATCCTCCAGCCTTGCCATCTCGCTGGGAACCCGGTCGGAGGTGAGGACGATCTGGCGGTTGTTCTCATGCAGGGCGTTGAAGGTGTGGAAAAATTCCTCCTGGGTGGATTCCTTACCGGCAATAAACTGAATATCGTCGATCAAAAACAGGTCGGCATTCCGATATTTGTCCCGAAATTCAAAGTTTTTGCCGCTTCTGACCGCTTCAATGAATTCATTGATAAACTGATCGCCCTTGATGTAAACGATGTTGTAATCCGGGTGCTTCTGCTGAATCCGGTTGGCAATGGCATAGAGCAGATGGGTCTTGCCCAGACCGCTCTGACCGTAGATAAACAGGGGATTGTAGGCGGTGGTGCGTTCCTCCGCCACGGCTTCAGCGGTGGAAAAGGCATGCTTGTTGGAGGAGCCGACCACAAAGGTGTCGAAGGTGTATTCGGAGTTGAATTCCACAAAGGCCCGGCGCTTTTTGTTCATGGAATACTGGGGCAATTCCTCTTCGTCCAGAACCACAAGCTGAATCTCCGTCTGGAACTGATCCCGCATGGCGTCCTTGATCAGCTCGGTGTAGCGATTCTGAATGACGTCCTTGCGGAAGGGGGAGGGAGAGTAGATCACCAGCTTTTCTTCGTTCAGCTCCACAACCTCGGCGTCGTCGAAATAGGAGGTAACCGCCACGGCGGGAGAATGCTGTTCCAGATAAGACAGAACCCGTGACCAGATATAATCGTTTGAGTACATAGCCGACTCCTTTCCAATATACTTATTCTTATAAATTCTACCACAACCAGCGCAAAAAAGCAAGGTCTATACATTATTAAATAAAAGAAATGCGGGAATTGCACAGGTTTGTGCAATGACCTGTGCATAAAATAAAAAAATTGCCACCATCTGC
>JAEDOJ010000029.1 GCA_016302015.1 Oscillospiraceae bacterium
CTCCTTCCTCAATGACCAGATTCCTGATCGCCGTGGTGAAATCTCTCCACTCCTGAGAAGGATAGTCCCCGGTTACGGTCAGCGTGCCGGTTGCTTCATCAAAGCTCCAGCCCTCGCCGTTGGTGATCGCCGCCTCCAGATTGGGAATTTCCCCTGAGATCTCGGAATTTTCCGGCGTTTTCTCCCTCCCGAAGAAGAAAAAAACCAGCGATGCGGCAACGAGAATTGCCACAATTCCAAAAATCCAGATTGATTTTTTCATGATAGGTACCTCCCCGGTCATTTGTGTGTATGACGGTCAGAAACGATTCGTGTTCCAATACTCTATCCATGATATTCCTTTTTTCGGAAAAAGTAAAGTCCTTAAATGATCATTTTTGAAGTCGTCTCTCCCTGAAAACCCCCTTGACTTTTCCTGTAACAAGACTTACAATGATTTTATCAAAAAAAGGAGAGAGTTTTATGAAAAAACTACGATGGATTCTTTGCGTTGTTTTGACGGTGGCAATGCTTGCTGCCGTGGGGCTTCCTGTCACAGCAGCCCCTCTGGACGCCTCGACCCTGCGTCTGACCGCACGCGCCGCCATTACCATGGATTATGACACCGGCGAAATTCTCTATGCCAAGGACATTGATACCATGCGTGTCCCCGCCAGCATGACGAAAATCATGACGGCCTACATCATCTTTGAAGAGATGGAAAAGGGCAATCTGACGCTGGACTCCCAGTTTACCATCAGCGATCATGCCCGTAATATTTCTTATAACCCCAGCTATAATATGGCTGTGGCTCTGGTGGGAAAGACCATCACCGTGGATCAGGCGCTGAAGAACATTCTGGTGCCCTCCGCAAGCGCCACCTGTATCGTCGCCGCAGAGAATATCAGCGGCTCTGAGGAAGCCTTTGTTCAGCGTATGAACGAGACGGCAAAACGTCTGGGTATGCAGGCGGAATATCAGAACTCCCACGGGGCCCGGGTGCATTACATGACCTGCCGTTCTGTGGCAATCCTCATGCGGGACTTCATCATGCGGTATCCCGCCGTCCTCAATTACACCAGTCTGAAGTACATCACCTATGGCGGCGGCCTGTGGGGCAACACAAACAAGCTCCTCTCCGACTACAACTACGAGGGCTGTGACGGCTTCAAGACCGGCACCATTGCCGAGTCCGGCTACTGCCTTGCCGCTACGGCGAAACGCAACGGCCGCCGGGTCATCACCGTCCTCATGGGCAGCGCCAACAACACCACCCGCCACACCGAGTCCATCAAGCTGCTGGATCTGGGCTTTGCGGAGATCGCAAAGCGGGACGAGAGCAGAAATGCCGCCGAGGCTACCCTGACCGTGGAGCCTGACCGTCCTCTGAGAGCCGGCGCTTACAACAATGTAAAATTGCAGGTTTCTCAGGTGACCACGCCCTTCGCCGGTACCTTTGACATTTCCATCGGCGGTAAGTCTGTGGGTCGGTTCACTTCAGAGGAGATCATCAACGGCGAATATCCCCTGTCCCTCTATCTGGACGCCTCCTATGAGGGCAAGACCTCTGTGGACGCCACGATTTCCCTGACCATGCCCAATGTGGACAGCCGCTCCTTCCCCTGCACCCTGCCGGTCAGCGACGCTCCCGCCTGCCGCTTCAATGACATTGCGTATCACTGGGCGGAGCAGGACATTACCAAAGCCGCGGACAATCAGTGGGTAACCGGCTATCAGAACAACTCCTTCCGCCCGGACGATTCCATCACCCGTGCAGAATTTGTATCCATTCTGGCACGGCTTCTGAACCCGGAGGCAGTGGATATCACGGAGGACAGCTACACCGATGTAGGAAACCATTGGGCCAGAGACAGCATTGCGCTTATGACGGCGGCAGGCTATGTCAACGGCTACCACGGCCGTTTCCGCCCGGATGATGAGATCACAAGGCAGGAGGCCGCCACCGTCCTCTACCGGGCGCTGACAGAAAAGCCGGAGCAGGTAACTCTCCCCTATGCCGATGCGGACGAGGTTGCCCCCTGGGCAAAGGACGCCGTGGGCGGCATGAGCTACCTGGGCTTGCTGAACGGCTATGACAACGGCACCTTCCGTCCCCAGGGATCTCTGACCCGTGCCGAGTGCGTGAGAATGGTGATCAACTTCTCCCGAACGCTGGAGCAAAATCCGGACTAATACAAGTAAGAAACCGGCAGGAAGTGGTTTTTCCACTTCCTGCCGGTCTTTTTACGCTGTGGGCGGCTCCAACAGGGTTAACCTCTTTCTGTCCGCATCCAGACGGCAGAGAACGCCAATGGGAAGGATGCCAATCGGTTCCGCATGGCCAAAATTCACATTATAAAGAATTGGCAGGTCCGGATGCCCCGCTTCCCTTCCGACTACCCTTCGGTAAACCTCCTTGTACGGCTCATATTTGCTCCGTCGGGCGGGCTTTCCCACAATAATTCCCTTAATCACGTCAAAAATCCCCTGGGCTGCCAGATTCCGCAAAATCCATGTGAGCAGATCACAGGACATATCCTCCTCGCTGGTCTCCACGAACAGGAGTTTTCCTGCCCATTGCTCCTTCGCAGGCCAGATGGGCGTGCCGGTCAGTTCAATAAACACGTCCAGGCAGCCGCCCAGCAAGGGGCCTTCCACCACCCCGGAGCCCTGAAGCACCTCATACCCGATCTCCTCCGGGTGATATTGCCGCAGGGTGTTGATATTCTCCTCCTTCCACCAGATTTTCTCGTCCTCATCATCGTACCAGTAGGGTGCGGATTTGATCTCCAGCCCCGGCTTCGGCGTGAAGAAGGTATCCTGAATCGCCTCCAGCGTGTAATCGTTGATTTTTACATATTCGGCAAAGTTGGTCATCACGCTTGCGCCGTAGTAGGACACCAGCCCCGCCTGAAACATCATCATATGCACGGAGGTTGTATCGGAAAAGCCCGTGAAAATCTTGGGATTGCTCCGAAGCACGTCGAAGTCAAGATGGGGGAGAAGGCGGATGCTGTCGTCCCCGCCGATGGCGTTGAAAACCGCTTTGATCTCCGGATCGCAAAACGCCTCCATCAGGTCGGCGGCTCTGGCCTCCGGGTGCCGGTCCAGATACTCGATCCCTTTTAAGGCATTGGGCATTGCTGCAACCTGAAGACCGAAGTCCTCTTCCAGACGCTTTTTCGCAATATGATATTTGTGGATCGCCCAAGGCTCCCCAAGGGTGCCTCTGGACAGGCTGACGATAGCGACCTTGTCTCCCGGCCGCAGCCGCTGGGGTTTCAACATTCCAATCCCTCCAAACCGTTTTTATTTCTTTACAACATTTTCAATAAAACGCATCAAAATTGCCGCAACCTGGGCTCTGGTTGCGCTGCCCTGGGGGAGAAGCCTGCCATCAGAGCCGTTGATAATCCCCTCGCCCACTGCCCATTGTACCCTAAATTCCTCAAGAATTATCACATACGAACTCTCCGGGGATAGGGAGGTCAAGAGATTCAAAAATGGAACGCTGGAGTTTCGTAAGAGGATTCATCAGAGACGGCTTTGCATTGGGGGTTACGGAAACGCAGCGTATTTTATCCAGTTCAATCAGGATTTTACGGTACGATTGAACCGCCGTGTACCGAACGGTACGCACGGTGGTGTGAGAGGACGGGGCTAACCGCCCCTCCTACTCCATCGGTGTCCGATTTCAGCAAGGTGCGGCCGTATGTTTTTTTCCGTAGAGCAGGGCGGAAGCCAGCGCCGTCAGGGGCACTGCCAGGATCACGCCGATCGCGCTGGAGACGGAACTGATGATTTCAATTCCGATATAGCTGGAAGCCATGAGCTGATGCCACGAAAGGTCGAGGGAGTACAGATACAGGATCAGAACCGTACTGCTTCCCAAGATGGCAAGAATCAGGGTATTGGTCATCGTGCCGACCATATCCCGCCCGATGTTCATGCCGGATTTCCAAAGCTCTTTCGCTGTCAACAGAGGATTGACAGCTTTCAATTCGCCGATCGCAGAGGAAACGGACATTGCCACATCCATCACCGCACCCAAGGCGGAGATGATAACCCCCGCCACCAGCAGTCCACGGAGGTGCACCGGCGATCCCGTCTGCCGCAGCTGCAGCAGCGCCTCGGCATCCGCAGCGCGCAGCCCATCCAAATGCAGCAGCTTCTGCGCCAGAATACCGAACAGCATCGCCAGCGCCATACCCGCAACCGTACCCATGCAAGCACAGGCGATCTTTCGGCTGCAACCGCCGAGAATGACAAAGCAAGCAATCGCCACAAGCGAACAAAGGAGGAACGCGGTCGGGACCGGCTGCCAACCCTTCATCAGCAGGGGCAAAAACACCAAAATCAGCATAGCCACCGTCAGCGCTAGTCCGAGGATGGATTTTGCGCCGGTTTTCCCGCCCACCAGGACAGTAACCAGCAGAAACAGACCCAAGATCAGGTAGATGATCGGGATGCGGTTATATTCGAAAACACTTGCCGTGTGTTTGCCGTCGGAATAGGTGTTGATGATGATAACGATGCTCTGCCCCTCCGCAGCCGGTTCGCCGTACATCGGGCCGACTGCGTTGGTGACGAGCAGGGTCTCGCCCTTGTATTGTCCGGAGGTGACCTGGACAAGGAGCGTCTGATCGCCGCGATAAGCGCCCTCTGCGACCTCATCCGCCTCACAATTGTCCGTAAGGATCTGCAATACGGTGCCCGTCTCATACTCCGCATAGTCTGCAGGGTGAACGCCGGTCGCTTTCTCCTCATGAGAGTAAACAAAGAGCGCCGCAAATATTCCTAAGATCAGCACCAAAATGAGTGCTGTGGGGAGAACCTTTTTCTTGCAAAACACAAATTTCTTCTCTGACAGTTTCATAAGACGCTCCTTATATGATTTGGTACGCCCACGCTCCGCAATGGACCGAAGCGGCAAATGTAGGAAAGGGACATATCCTCGCCCCCGCATACGGCAACAGCATAGCAGCAAATACTTTCCCTGTCAACCGTTTTGATGCTTAAAACCGATTAACATATTCATTTCAATCGGTGATTGGTATGAAGTGCCGCCCCTCCACACCGGATAGGGCGGCGTTCTTTTTTCTCCCTCTGCCGAAGCAGAGGGAGAGGCGCTGAGAATATTATTTGTTGTTGAGACAGACTTCCATCCAGACGCAGAAGACTTTAGCTGCCTGCGCGCGGGTGGTGAAACCATGCGGATCGAGGTAAAGCGCACTGTCGCCGTCGAAGGTCGTGCCGCTGATGATACCCTTGCCAACAGCCCACTTCATGGCTTCGACTGCATAATCGTCAACACTCTCGTAATCCTTGAACCTCGTCAGGTCGCCGGTTCCCGCTTCTTTGCCTTCCAAGCGGTAGAACATGGTGATCATCTGCTCGCGGGTAACGTTTTCCTCGGGTTCGAAGGTGGTCGGAGTAGTGCCGTTGACAACGCCCTCGCGCTCAGCCCATGCGACCGCCTTTGCATAGTACACATCCTTCGGGACATCGGTGAAGGCGGAGTAGCCACTGACCTCCGGCTCGCCCATTGCGCGGTAGAGCATGGTGACCATCTGACCCCGGGTGAGCTTCAGCTCCGGTGCGTATTCCGTCTTGGTATAGCCGTTTACGACACCCGCAGCATATACCTTCAGCACATACGTATAGAACCAGTCGCCTTCCTTGACATCGGTGAAGGGGCAGTCCGTGATCGGTTCCTTTTCGCCGCAGACGGTGCAGACGCCGTTGTCATAGTTGTGACCCAGCGCAGGGATCACAGTACCCTCAGCGATCTTCGTGCCGCAGAGCTTGCAATAGGTATCGCCGGTATAGCCGTTCTCGGTGCAGGTGGCAGCCTTTGCGTCGCAAAGCTCGGTCTGTGCATGAGTGCAGGCGCTGCAAAGGATCTCTGCGCGGTCGCGTACACGGAGACGGGCGTAGCTGTTGTTCTCAATGGCGTAGGTATCGTCGTAGGAGGCAAGACCTGTCGCCTCTACGGTGCAACCGACCTTCAGACCCTCGATGGTCTTGGAGGCGGTAATGTAACCGTCGATGAATACACGGGCAACCGCGCCGGAGGCATCCTTTACATAGATGGACTCCACAAGGTCATTCGCCATGGTAACAGCAGTGACGCTGCCCTTAATCGTAACCAGCTTGCCCTCTGCGGAGCGGTCATTGAGCTGCGCGGCAGTGATAACGACAGGCTTGACGGGCTCAGTCTCACCCAGCTTCTCAATTTCGATCACTTGCAGCTCAGGCTCACCCTGATAGGAATCCGTGGTGCCGGTAACGCGCACCACATCGCCCAGCTTGAACTCGCCTGCCACGGGGAAGCAGTTGATGCCGCCGGTGGCATCCTGCACATAGATGCAGTCGAAGAATGCTGTTTCCTTATCATAGCCGGAGGCATTGGAGGTCACGACACCTTCAATTGTGAACTTGAAGCCCTCTTCCTTCTGCGCACGGATCTCCGCAACGGTGTCGATGTGCACGGGACGGATGGCGTTCAGCAGATTCTTGCAGAAATCGTTATTGGCGTTTTCTGCAGGGATCTTCAGATCATAGTCATTCATGAAGGCGGAACCGGCAACGAGGATCAGGCCCTTGCCCTCCATCTTTTCGGTTGCCATAACCAGCAAACGATTGTCGTCCTGTGCATAGGCGTACTTGGGCGTTGCATCGCCGCCGAAGCCGTCGCTGTCGGAGTCCTTAGAGACGGTGGTGCTGTTGGCGAACAGGACCGCAGATACGGTGGAAGGCAGTGTGGTGACCGCATTGCCATTTTCGTCCACCGCGTAAATGGTGGAGCCGCCGTAGTAGCTGAAGCTGCCGGTCAGGCCATTGGTAAGGTCGTTTTCGCCATAGGCGTTCAGGGACAGAGCGAAAGAGGTATCCTCATAGGTGCCGTCATCGGAGAGACGGAGGGAGGAACCCAACGCCGCAAGCAGACGGTTCTGGGTCGCAGCCATATGAGGCTCGGCCCTATCGTTGCTGTCGCCTCCGCCGGTGACGATCAGGGAGCCGCCGTTGGCATTGAAGGCGGCCAGTGCCGTCAGCTCGGCGTCAGAGTAATCCTTCGCCTCGGACAGGCGGCGGGAGGGCACATTGAGTACGATCGCCGCGTACTTCTCGTTGGCGCAGGCAGCAACCAGCGCTTCGGAGGTGGTCAGCAGCTCCACGCGAATGCCACAGCTGTTGGCAACCGCGATGAAGTTGTTCATGAGTTCCTTGTTGTAGCCTGCCACATACTCATTGCTGTGGGAGGCATCAATGCCGATATAGGTAAGACGCGCGGCATCCATCACATCCAGCTCCACGGAAGCCGTGAAGGTGTACTCCTTGCCGTCCATCTCGACGACGACCGTCGCGGTGATGGTGGTGAGTTTTGCTGCCTTGGGGGTATAGACCCAGGTCAGATCCAGACTGCTGTCAGCAGCCAGGGTGTAGGTCTTGTTATCGACCGCAAGGACCTCGGAGCCGTTGGTCGTGTAGACAACGCTCTTCACGATGGCATCATAGCTCTCACCATTGTGCAGGGTCGTTGTGATGGTCAGCTCTTCGCCGGTCAGCGGAGTGGCGCTATCCGCTTCCATCTTGTCAATGCCCAGCTTCAGGTTCTGACCGACCCATACAGGGGCGGTAACTGCCAGATCGCCGTCAGCCTCGGTCACGCGGACATAGTAATAGGTGTATTCCGGAGTCAGTTCCGCAGTCAGAATGCCCTTGGCAAGCTCCGCAGGATCGTTCCAGGTATAAGCGATCTTGCCGGAGTTGGCAATCAGCTCGACCTTGGCGATGGAGTCGGTGTTGTCGGGATCCATGACGGAAACATCGAATTTCAGCTTTGCGGGGACGCTCTCAATGATGGTGCCCATGGGCAGATCATTGACCGTGTAGAGCAGCTCCAGGTTCTTGTCTTCGGTGGAGTAGACACGGTAGTTGCGGATGGCGTCGTAGATTCCTTCCTCGGTGAAGGTCTCTGCCAGCACGACATCACGGGCGTCGTTGGCATTGCCCCACTTGCCCTTGTGGTTGTCCTGGTTGTTGGTAGGCGCAAGGTGCCAGCCCTTGTCCAGTGCCAGCGTGTACTGCTCATAGCTGGGATAGTAACCGCCGGCGCCGATCTGGCCCTCGCCGTTGCCGACCTCGACCAGATAGATACGTTCGTCTGCCTTTGCGCTCCAGTAGCTGAAGTCAACAAAGTTACCGAAGGTGTTGCCGGGATGGTTGAACTGGGAAATGGAGTTGACGCCCTCGTCGCGGGACAGCAGCTTATAATAGGTCTGCAAGCCTGCGTCGCCCGACTTATTGTTCAGGGTGGTGTTATTGCGTGAGACAATACCCTCAGTGACGAAGGTGTTTATATGGCCGGGACCACCGGACCACGTCATCTCAAAGCCGGGGATGGCAATCACATTGGTGTGGGTTGCATTGAATTCCGCGATGGTATTTTTGTAGGTGGTCCAGCGCTCGCGGCTGTACTCGGTGGTCTTGCTCAGATCAAACAGAGCATCCTCGGGGTTGGCTTCGCCGGACTTGTCGAAATAGTTGGAGTGGTCGGTGAACGCCACGAAGTCCACATTAGCATCCTCAGGCAGGCTGCCGATATACTCGAGCGCAATGCTCAGCGTGCCGGCACCGTCGGAGTACTCTCCGTTATGGGAGTGGAGCTGACCGAAGTAGAGCGAATAGCTGGATTCGCCCACGGTGAAGCTCCAGCTCTTGCTTGCGGTCTTGCCGTCGGCACGGGTCACGGTGACTGTCACGGTCACGCGGCCGTCCGCCAAATCAGCTTCGGGCTGATAGGTGAGCTTGCCGCCTTCAAAGACAGCGTTCACGGTCTTTTCGTTTACGGTCATCTCAATGGTGGGATTCTCGCCGACATTGGTGAGCACCGCAGAGATTACGGGCCGCTTATTTTCCTTGGTCTGGGAGTTTGCAATGGGAGACATCTGAGAGATCACGGGTTCGTCCTTGACCTCGATGTCAACGCTGGAAAGAATGGGAACGTTTTTGTTGTCCATGCCCTTGACGGTAACCGTCAGCTTTTCGCCGCTGATCAGCTCAGCGGGGATAACCGCAGTGTAGCGATCGCCGACGAGAGTGCAGCTCAGCTCCGTCTCGCCGAGGAAGACCTTCAGCTCCTTCACGCCGAACAGCGTGTCGACGGTAAAGTGCAGCGCATATTTCTGTCCCGCATAGGCAGGTGCAAGGTTGCCGAAGACCGCCTGCGGCTCATTCACAACACCGTCGGTGATCTTATCACTGCCGCAGGGGAAGAAGTGATAGGTAAACACATCACGGTCGGTAACGGCATACATACCCCACGTGGTGAAGCTGCCGGAGTAGTACTGCAAATACTGAACCTTGCCTTCAAAGGCCGCGGTGCGGCTGCCCATGGTGTAGCCTCCGTTGTACGCGGTCAGTGTCCAGTCCGCATCCTCGGAGACCTCCGTGGAATAGAAGGTGTTGTTGCCGGTGCCGGTGGAGCATAGGTAGCCGAAGGACGCATTGCGGAAGCGGTAATAATCGCCGTTCTTCTCCACCTTGAACAGCAGTGCGCCGTTGGCGCAAACCGCCTTGTCGCCCTCGATCGCGGCGCCGGCCGTCTTCACGGAGCAGCCGTAGATGTCGGAAAGATCGCCCTCCATGCCGGACAGGACGCCCTTGGCAGCGAGGTTATAGATTACGACTTCGTCGCCCTCGGCAGGCAGGCCCGGACGCACCATGTTGTCATCCAGCTTGTAGATGGACACGGGCTGCTGACCGGAGCCGTAGCAGGAGAAAATACCGACGGTGTTATAGCGAATGATATTGGCCTTCTTGTCCGCCTTGGAGACGATATCCGCCTTGCCGTCGGCTGCAATGGAAATGGTAAAGGAAGCGTTGATGTCCTTGTTTTCCTGCGTGCGCAGCAGGTTGCCGCTTTCGGTAGAGGCATAGAGATAGCCCTGATTTTCACCGTTGACGGCGTAGAGTGCGTAGGTGCCCTCCTCCACGCCGGACTCCAGCGTAAGGATCTGCGCATTTTCGTCATAGCTCAGCTTGTCATAAGCCTTGATGACATCCGCAGAACCGCGGTTGTTGGGCTTCTGGCTGGTGCCCAGCGCGTAGTTCAGATTACCGCTGGTAACGATCAGAATGCGGTCGCCGGAAGCGAGCGTGGAAATATCGGTCACCAGGGTCGCCTGATTCTCACCCAAGACAGGCGGAACATAGATGGTATAGGCGAAAACAGCCTCCGAGCTATCCTCCATGCCCTCTTTGACAGCCTTGACGGTGAAGGTAGTGTCCTCGGTGATGGCAATGGGCGCAGTGTACTCGATCCACTCCCCTGCGCCGATCTTATAGAGGATGGTCGCACCCTCGGTGGCACAGGTGAAGCTGATCTCCGTGCCGGAATTGACCTCGCCGGGTCTCGGCGTTGCCTTGGGCGTTGAAACGACGTTGGAAGGCTGCAGAGAGCCGCTCACCAGATAGAAGCGGACGGCGAACTTTGAAGCCTCAGGATTATAGAAAGCGCTCCAGTACCCCTTGTCCGCATACCACTCCAGCCATGTGCCTTCCCCGCCGCCGACAAAGTATTCGCCGGTCTCTCCGTCAACGGCAGCGAGCTTCCATGTGTTCTTTTCGCCGCTCAGACCCACATGGGTGCGGTTGACGATCGAAAGCTTCTGGCCGTCTTCGGTAGAGAAGCTGTATGTGCCGTCCTCATTCGCGCTCACGGTCCAGACATTCGCAGCGGTGTAGCCGGAAAGCTTGCCGTCAGTGGAGAGTGTCAGCTCCGTACCTGCCAGATCCTGCTCCTTGTCGGTGTCAAGGATCGTGTTGGACAGTGCTACACTATAGGTGGGGTTGTAAATGATGACCTGATCACCTGCAGCGATGGTATCGGTAAAGCCGCCTGCACCGGTAGTAAAGAACTGGAGGAGGAAGGGCCCAGCATTATACGAGGTAAAGGTATAGGTGGTGTAATTATTCTTATAGCATTCCAGATAGAGGGGCTTGCTGTTATAGGTGCCGTTCACGCTCTTGACATAGAAGCCGCCCTCGACCTCTTCCAGCTCCCAAAGGCTGTAATCGGAAGCAGCAGACGCAAAGGAGAGCACATTGGAGGCAGCTTCATCGGCAGTCAGGAACTCGCCGGCAGCATTCCGGAAGATATAGTAGCCGTTTGCGTCTACGGAAACGGACAGCTCTGTCATATCTTCGGTGACGGTCAGTTGGTCGTTTTCCACCACGGCGTTGGTGCCTGCAAGCTGGGTGCCGCTGACCGTATCCGTCAGAACCTTTGCGCTCTTGGGGTTGTAAATGTAGACCTTGTCGCCGTCTGCAACCTTCGTGAGCAGCTCAGCCTGCACTCCCTCAGAGGGGTTGGGATCGGGATTGGGATTGGGATCGGGGTTGGGATCGGGATTGGGATCGGGATCGGGATCGGGGTTGGGATCGGGATCGGGATCG
>JAEDOJ010000030.1 GCA_016302015.1 Oscillospiraceae bacterium
TCTGGACCGGCACTTCGCCTCCTGCAAAAACCGCATCATTGTCACCACCTTTGCCTCCAATATGCACCGGATTCAGGCGGTGCTGTCCATCGCCAGCCGTCACGGCAGAAAGGTCGCCGTCACCGGCCGGAGCATGGAAAATATTTTGAAGGTCGCCACCGAGCTGGGATATCTGAATATTCCCGCCGGTACTCTGGTGGACATCAACCAGATCAAGTCCCTGCCGAAGGACAAGATCGTCATCGTCTCCACCGGCTCTCAGGGCGAAAATATGTCCGCCCTCTACCGCATGGCCTTTTCCGGCCACCGGCAGGTGGAAATCCAGCCGGGGGACAAGGTGATCATCTCCGCCTCCGCTATCCCCGGCAACGAAAAGTCCGTGTCCAGAATCATCAACGAGCTGTACCGCAAGGGTGCGGAGGTGATCTACGACCGGCTGGAAGGGCTTCACGTCTCCGGTCACGCCTGCTGCGAGGAGCTGAAAATCGTCCACGCCCTGATCAAGCCCCGGTTCTTCATCCCCGTTCACGGGGAACAGCGGCATCTGCAGAAGCACGCCGCTCTGGCAAAGCAGATGGGAATGTCTCCCAAGCACATCATTATTTCCGACATTGGCAAGGTCATCGAATGCACCGCCAAAACCTGCCGTCTGGGTGAGTCCGTCCCCGCCGGGAAAATTCTGGTGGACGGCACCGGCGTGGGCGACGTGGGCAGCGTCGTCCTCCGTGACCGGAAGCATCTGGCCCAGGACGGCATGATCGTGGTCTGCGTGAACCTGTCCAGCGAGGACAGCTCCGTCCTCTCCGGCCCGGATATTATCACCCGGGGCTTTGTCTACGCCAAGGACAACGAGGATCTCATGGAAGCCCTGCGGATGATCGCCACCCATTCTCTGGAGGTCTGTCAGGCCAGAAATATCTCCGACTGGGCCACCATCAAATCCACCATCAAAAACGATCTGAGTCAGTTCCTCTTCCGGAACATCAAACGAAATCCCATGATACTTCCTATCATTATGGAAATTTAAAGAACGGGAGGATGCCCAGGCATCCTCCCGTTTTTCAGCGTGTCGAAAAACCCTTTTCGACACGCTGGCAGACTGCAAAAAAGTTCGGAAGTCGAGCAACTCCCGGTCGTAGGCGTACAAAGGTACGGTAGACCGGGAGTTGCGATGAAAGCCAAAATTCTTGCAAAGCAAGAGAGATACAGCTAAAAAAGTTCGGAAATCTTTCTGTGTTTTCGCAGAATCCAAAAAGGACAATTTGCTGAAAAATAATCTCAATTTTGGCGGTTCCGGACTTTTTTGACAGTCTGACGGGAGGATGCCCAGGCATCCTCCCGTTTTTCAGCGTGTGGGGAAATCTGTTTTTACAGCGTTGTAAAGGCTCTCTTGTGCAAAGGGGAGCCTTTAAAACGGGGAAGTCGGAAGATTTGTACCGACTCGTGGCTCCCTCTGATGAGGGAGCTGGCGGCGCAGCCGTCTGAGGGAGAGAAAAATCCAACAAATGTTAGAAATTTCTGTTAAAACAGAGCGTTTCAGGTCTCTCCCTCCGTCAAAACCTTCGGTTTTGCCACCTCCCTCGTCAGAGGGAGGCAGGGGTGCGGCGCAAAAATGCGAAAACAGGACGTAGCTTCCCAAAAACATCCCGGTGGGATGTATTTTACAGTCGTTCAAAGCGTTTGGGGCCGCGGTGATACAGCCACAGCAGGGTGAGCAGGCACCACAGCGCCGCCGCTCCCACGATGATCCCCAGAAATACACTCGCAGGCAGGAAATGATTCACCAGCACAAGGAAGATGAAGCCCCCCACGCCGATCATCGCATAGGCCATGACCGCCAGCATGGTCAGACCGGGCGCCGCGCTCTGCTTTACCGGGACGGTTTCGTTCGTCCACTCCAGCTTGGGCAGGAGCAGGTTCATCATCAGGCCAAAGGCTCCGGTAAGCAGGGTGTAAAGCTGGGGGATCAGGAGCAGGCACACCCAGCCCCAGAGATTGGTCTCCAGCGCAATTCCCGCCGCAACAGACAAAATCAGGGTGGGAGGACAGCACAGCAACAGATGGAGCTTCAGCTTTGCCCACAGAACCGCACCGGCAGGAATAGGCGCCTCCTTTAAAATCCAAAGATTCTTTCCCTCCATGGAGACCGAGGGGGAGGTGATGATGGACATGGAGGAGAAGAAAGACAGGAGGACGGCTGTGATCACAGCCAGCTCCACCGGCGTCAGGTTCAGACCAAAAGCCCCCAGATTCCCCACCACTTCACGGATTGCCTCCAGCTTCACCAACACCAGAACGGCAGCCGCAAGCTCCAGAATCAGGCCAAGGCCGCAATTCATCATATAGACCGCAGAGGAGGTGAAGCGTTTCAGCTCCTTCCGCAGCAGAGCGGCGGAGAGAGAGGCCGCCTCCACCTTCACCGGCTTCATCTTCCTCCCCGTCTTTGCGGCGGAGGAGGAGATGTGCAGGAACCCCCGGGAGATCAGGAGCACCGCCACCGCAAACACCCCCAGACACAGGGCGACAACCCCCAGCAGCAGGGGGATATTTGCCTCCGCGATGCCTTTGCCGTACCAGGCAAAGAGGAAGCCCCAGCCGGCAATTCCCTCCGCCACCGCCTGATAGTTGACCAGAAGCTGCTGGATGTAGGTCTGGGCATTGAAATAGACATAGAAATAAATCCCAAGGAAGCCCAGAGAGAAAATCATGGTCACAAGGGTCTTATTTCTTGCCTTTGCGGTGAGGCGAGCCAGCAGCCAACCCACCAGCGCCGCCAGAGACGCTCCCAGAAGGGGCAGAGCAAGGCTCCCCACAAGGAAGAGGAGCAGCTCCATGCCCTTTACCCCCGCTGCGCCGAACCAGGCAGCGCCGGAGGTTCCGAACACCAGCAGGGAGAACAGATACTCCGAGCCCAGCAGAATCGCCATCCGGCTGAGGAGGATGGTTCTGGGCTTGATGGGCATGGACAGAAGCAATTCATTGTCCTTTGCCTCAAACAGCTCACTTTTGGCGGTGAAGGCCGTGAAAAAGAAGGACAGAGCAAAGGCCAGCAGACCCGTCAGAGCAAAATAGAACCACCGAAGGTTCGGCACCGGGAGCAACGACTGGGCGATGCTGTCAAACAGGAAGTAGAACATGGCGCCGAAGGCCACTGCGCAATACACGAACAACAGACCGATCAGAATGGCTCTGCCCTTCTGATTGGTCTTTTTCTTTTGGCTTCCCTTGTTGGAAAACAGGCTTTGCAGCCGGATTTTAATCAGTTTCCACAGCATTGCCGTCCTCCAGTTCCAAGAACACCTCTTCCAGAGAGGTATCGCCCCGGACTTCCTCCATGGTTCCGGCCTTGACCAGCCTGCCATCCTTGATGATCGCTACCCGGTCGCAGAGCTTTTCCGCCACCTCCAGCACATGGGTGGAATAGAAAATCGCCCCGCCCCGGCTGCAATGGTCATGCATCAGCTCCTTCATCTGCCGGGCCGCCTTGGGGTCCAGACCCACAAAGGGCTCGTCCAGCATGACCAGCTTCGGGTCATGGGAAAAGGCTGCGATCAACGCCAGCTTCTGCTTCATGCCATGGCTGTAGGAGGATATGGAATCGTTCAGATTGGCCTCCAGCTCCAGCATTTGGGCATACCTCTGAATCCGCTCCCGACGCGCCTTCTTCTCCACCTGATACACATCGCAGACAAAGTTCAGATAGGCCGTGCCGGTCATGAACTCGTACAAATCCGGGTTATCCGGCACATAGGCCACCAGCCGTTTGCACGCCAGCGGCTCCTTTTTGATGGACTTGCCGCAGATGAGGATCTCTCCCTCATCAAAGTCATGAACGCCGCAGCAGGCCTTTAACGTGGTGGTCTTCCCCGCGCCGTTATGGCCGATAAAGGCGCACAGCTCCCCCGGCCGGATCTGAAGATTCAGATGATCCACCGCCGCTTTCGCTCCGTAGCGTTTGGTTAAATTTCTGATTTGCAGCATAAGCTCCCTCCTTATCGCTTTCTGTGCAGATTATAGCACACGGAATTCTTTCTGTAAAGCTTGTACATTTTACAGCAATTTTCTTTCTTCCGCCCTCTGGGTTGAGAGCATATTTGCTCGTAATCTTATTTTTTTGAGGTGATTGTATGAATCCAAACCTACCTTCGGAAAAGCGGCGCTTTGCCTCCGCCTATCTGCGGAGCTTCGATCCGGAGGCCGCCGCAGAGTCCATCGGCCGCTGTGACGGAATTCGCCTGCTGACCACGCCGGCGGTGCAGCGGGAGCTGGAGCTGCAGCGGGAACAGTGCAACATCTGCAGGGCTGATATCATCCGCCGTCTGGCGCAGTTGGCCTTCGGCCGCTCCAACGACTGCGTGAAGCTGGTGCTCCAAAACGCTCCGGATGTGGACGCCCTGGAGCTGAGCCTCCTTTCCGAGGTGAAGCGGAACGAGAAGGGCACCGTGGAGGTCAAGCTCATCGACCGAATCCGGGCGCTGGAGCAGTTGATGGCTCTGGGCGCCGAAAGCACCGACTGCGCCGACGCCTTCTTCGCCGCCGCTCAGGATGTGGAAGAGGATTGAAATTCTCAAAACAGCAGCGCATCGTGCTGAACTGGTGGAGAAAATCCAGCCCCTACTTTCAAAAAGAGGCCATCATCTGCGACGGCGCCGTCCGTTCCGGCAAGACCCTGTGCATGGGTCTGAGCTTTTTCCTCTGGGCCTGTTCCCAGTTTCAGGGCGCCCGGTTCGGCATCTGCGGGAAGACCATCGCCTCCCTGCGGAGAAACGTCCTCACCGAGCTGCTGCCCAAGCTGAAGTCCATCGGCTTCTCCGTCACGGAAAAACGGACGGAAAATCTGGTGCGGGTGTCCTATCGGGGGCACACCAATGATTTTTACATCTTCGGCGGCCGGGATGAAAGCTCCTCCTCCCTGATTCAGGGCATTACCTTCGCCGGGATTCTGCTGGACGAGGTGGCCCTCATGCCCCGCAGCTTCGTGGAGCAGGCCTGCGCCCGCTGCTCCGTCACCGGCTCCCGCCTCTGGTTCAACTGCAACCCGGAAGGCCCTCACCACTGGTTCTACAACGACTGGATTCTGGGCGCTGACCAGCGAAACTGCCTCTACCTCCATTTCACCATGGAGGACAATCCCTCCCTGTCCCCCCAGATCCGCCGCCGGTATGCCAGACTGTACTCCGGCGTGTTCTACCGGCGCTTCATTCTGGGGCAATGGGTGGCCGCCGAGGGCCGGGTCTACGACTTCTTTGACGCTGCCGCCGCACCCCCGGTTCCCAAGGGGAGCTTCTCCCAATGGTACATCTCCTGCGACTACGGCACGGTGAATCCCGCCTCCTTCGGTCTATGGGGGTTACAGGAGGGAGTGTGGTATCGGATCAGGGAATTTTATTTCGATTCCCGGCGGGAGATGCGCCAGATGACCGACGGTGAATACGCCGACGCCCTGGAGGCGCTGGCAGGGGGCCGCCCCATTCAGGCAGTGATCGTAGACCCCTCCGCCGCCAGCTTTATCGCCCTGCTTCGTCAGCGGGGATGGAACGTGCGGAAGGCGGACAACGATGTGATCTCCGGCATCCGCCGCACCTCCGACCTGCTGAAATCCGGCAGAATCGTCCTTTGCGACACCTGCGTGGACTGTCTGCGGGAGATCGAGCAGTATGTCTGGGATGTAAAGGCCGGCAAGGACGCCGTGAAAAAGGAGCACGACCACGCCATGGACGATATGCGCTATTTCGCCGCCACCGTCCTCTCCGGCAGAGTCAGCCCCGTGGCGGTCTGCGCCGTGGCCCGGAACCGGTAATATTCTTCGGATAACACACCCCGGTGTTTATCAATTTTCTGAAAGGAGGTTGAAAAACCTTGCGAGCCAAAAAATCTTCGTCTGTCCCCGCCGCCGCCGCGGCAACCCAGCTCAGATCCGCCAGCCATCCCTTCCGGGCGATCAGCTCCTATGTGCCTCTGGGAAAATCCGAGTACGGTCTGTACCAGTCCATGCGGGAGGCGGTGCCCATTCTGGACGCCGCCATTGACAAGCTCATCCGTCTCACCGGCGGCTTCACCGTGGACTGCCCGGAGGGGCAGGCCGCACTGACGGAATTCCTCCGCACCGTCCCCTGCGGACGGGGTCAGCGGGGCATCAACAGCTTTTTGACGGCCTATCTGGACAGCCTGCTCCTCTACGGCAGAGCCGTGGGAGAAATGGTGGTAGCCGGGAATCAGCTTGCCGCCGTGTGCTGGGGAGACGTGTCCGCCATCGAAATTCAGGAGGGCGACAGTCCTCTGGACGTGGTGCTCTGCGGCCCGGACGAAAACGGAACCCTGCGACCCCTCCCCTATCCCCATCTGCTGCTGTTTACCACCCTGAATCCGGAGCCTGCCAATCCCTACGGCGTTTCTCTCCTGCGGAGTATGCCCTTCTTAACGGATGTGCTGCTGAAAATCTACCAGACTCTGGGAGTGAACTGGGAACGGGCGGGCAATGTCCGCTACGCCGTGGTCTGCAAGCCCTCCGGCGACGGCATGGAGCGGATGGCTGCCGCCGGTCACGCCGAGGCCATTGCAAAGGAATGGTCCGCCGCCATGCAGGACGCCAAAAACGGCATCGTCCGGGATTTCGTGGCGGTGGGCGACGTGTCCGTGAAGGTCATCGGTGCCGACGGTCAGATTCTGGATTCGGAAGTCCCCGTGCGGCAGATTCTGGAGCAGTTGGTTGCCAAAACCGGCCTGCCCCCCTTCCTGCTGGGCCTGAGCTGGTCCTCTACGGAGCGGATGAGCCAGCAGCAGGCCGACCTGCTGACCAGCGAGCTGTGGGCCATCCGCAGAGCCGTGGAGCCTGCGCTGGAGCAGATTTGCGAGCTGTGGCTGCGGCTCAACGGCTACAGCGGCAGCCCCAGAATTCTCTGGGACGACATCTGTCTGCAGGATCTGGTGGAGGAAGCCCAGGCCGCCAAGATCCGTGCGGAGACGGATCAACTGATTTCTAAGAAGGAGTGATCCCTTGAACATCCAAAAGGCTGCTGCCGTGGTATCCTCCGGCACTCCCGACCCCCGGCAGCTGGAAAAAATCAATCTCTATTCCAAAACTCCTCTCACGGCGGAGGAGGTCTACTGCTTCACCGTCCGGCTGTGCGACGACCAGCCGGATCGGGACTTTGAACGCTTCGACACCGCCGCCCTGCCTGCTCTGGCAGACCTGTTCCGGGGCAAAACGGGAATCACCGACCATGACTGGTCTGCCCAACGGCAAATCGCCCGGATTTTTGACACCGAAGTGGTCTGTCAGGGGGACATCCACTACATCCGCGCCCACTGCTACCTCCTGCGTTCCGACAAAAACGCCGACCTGATTCAGGACATCGAGGGCGGCATTAAAAAAGAGGTCTCCGTGGGCTGCGCCATGGGGCAGACCGTCTGCTCCGTCTGCGGCCAGCCCTACGGCCTCTGCGAGCATCGGAAGGGTCTGTCCTACAACGGCCAGGTCTGCCTGGCCATTCTCCGGGACCCGGTGGACGCCTACGAGTTTTCCTTCGTGGCCGTCCCCGCCCAGCGTGAGGCAGGCGTGGTGAAATCCGCAAAAGGAGGTGAATTCATGACCCTTACGGAATTTGTTTCCAAACAGGGAAGCCCCGACCTCTGCGACTGTCTGAAGACGCTGGAGGAGGAGGCGAAATTCGGCAGAGACTGCAGATCCGCCATGGTGAAGGAAGCCGTCTCCCTGGCGCTGCTGCTGGACTTCGGCGCCGAGGCCTCCGCTCTGGAGAAGGCCTTCGCCGCCCTCTCCGCCCAGGAGCTGTCCGATCTGAAAAAATCTCTGTCTCAGAAGACCGCTTCCCTCTTCCCCCCGGCAACCCAGCTTCCCAGAGCGAATCACGCTCCGTCCGTCTTTGACACCGCTTACATGATTTAATTGGAGGTATTTTTCTATGGCTATTTCTTTTGATTCCATCGGTCAGGTCTGCGTGACCGCCGCCGTCTCCGGCCAGGTCGCTCCCGGCAGCCCCGTCACCTACACCGGCTGCTGCCAGGTTTCCCCCTGCGCCGACAACGGCAAAATCCACGGCATCGTGGCTTCCTATGCCGACGGCTATGCCGCCGTCACCCTGCGGGGCTTTGTCACCGTTCCCTACACCGGCTCCGCCCCCGCCGTGGGCTTCACCGCTCTGGCTGCCGCCGGAGCAAACGCCGTGAAGGCTTCCGGCACCACCGCCTATCTGGTGGTGGATGTGGACACCGTCAACCAAACCGTCACGTTCCTGCTGTAATTTTTAAAGGAGGTATTTCTTATGGCATTTGACAATCTTCGTCTGGAAAAGGGTATGTATCGGGAGAGCGGCAAGACCTTCTCTCAGGTTCTGGAGGGTCTTGACCCCTCCGAAGCCTACCGGGGCACCGCTCTGGAGGGCACCGACGCCTTCCAGCGTCAGCTGAAGCGCTTCGGCATCCGGGTCAAGGGCGCAGGGTCGGACAACGTGGAAAAGTTCTTCTCCACCTTTGAGTCCGCCGTCCTCTTCCCGGAATTTATCGCGCGGGTTGTCCGTCAGGGCATGGAGGAGGGAGACATCCTCCCCTCCATCGTGGCCTCCGTCACCAACATCGACGCCCTGGACTACCGCTCCATCTACTCCGTCCCCTCTGAGGAGGACATGGAGCTGAAGCAGGTGGCCGAGGGCGCAGCCATCCCCTCTACCACCATCCGCAGCAAGGAAAACCTGATTCATCTGCACAAGCGGGGCAGAATGCTGGTGGCCTCCTATGAGGCGCTTCGCTTCCAGAAGCTGGATATGTTCTCCGTCATGCTCCGTCAGATCGGCTCCTACATCCACAAAATGCAGCTTGCCGACGCCGTGGAGGTGATGAAAAACGGCGACGGCAACGACAACGCCGCCCCCGCCTTCTCCGTAGGCTCCAGCCCCATCTCCGGCACTGCCGGCACCCTGACCTACGATCAGCTGGTGGAATTCTGGGCCCAGTTCCATCCCTATGAGATGAACACCATGCTGGTCAACCCCTCTACCATGGTCAAGCTGCTGAAGCTGGAGGAGCTGCAGAATCCCATGACCGGCCTGAACTTCCAGGGCACCGGCAAGTTCGCCACCCCCCTGGGCGCTGAGCTGATCCAGACCAACGCCATGGGGGACAATTCCATTCTGGCCTTTGACCGCCGCTACGCGCTGGAAATGGTGCAGGCCGGAGACGTGTGCGTGGAATACGACAAGCTCATCGACCGCCAGCTGGAACGGGCGGCCATCACCTCCATTTGCGGCTTCAACAAGATCAACGCAGAGGCCGCCAAGCTTCTGAACATCTGATGCGCCGCACCGATCGAATCCGGAACCTGGCCTACGAATTTCTGGGCACGGTGGAGGAGGAGCAGACCACCCTCCTTTCCGCCCTGTGCCTTGCGGCAGACCAGGAACTGCGGGCCAGACTTCGCCCGGGCATCTCCCCGGAGGATTGTGAGGACTCCTTTGTACTGGCGGGGGCTCTGCTGTGCGTGTCCACGCTGAATCAGCTTTCCGCCGCCAACATCTCCGACTTTACCGCCGGCACCATGAAAATCTCCTTCTCGCCAGACCAGTCCCTTCTCGCCGCTCTGGCCTACCGCACCCTGGAGCCCTGGTTGGCGGACGGCTTCCTGTTTCGCGGGGTGAGAGCATGAAGGCCATCATGGAACGGCTGATCCGCCAGCACGGCACCGACGTGACCATCATCGGAGAGAACAAACGGCTGCGGGGAAGAATTTTCCTCCAGCTGGTAGCCTCCAAAAACTGGCAGAACATGGAGCGTATGATCCCCACCGGCGGCGAGCTGCTCCGGGGTCAGTTCCTCCTCATCGCCCCCACCGCTCTGGCGGTGGAGGGAGGAGACCAGATTTTCTTTGAAGACCGTGTGTTTATCGTCCGGCGGATTGATTCGGTGATCTACCGGAACAGGCAGTTGTTCCGCTGGGGACTGTGTGTGGAAGGAGGCGGCCCTGATCCTTGGACAGTCTGATTAACCGTCTGCGGCTCATCCTGCGGCAGGCAGGTCTGCATCTCATCGACGCCCTGCCCAAAAACCGCCTGCCCCGGTTGGATTCCCCCATGATCGCCATGAAAACCGGGCCAACCGTCCTCAAACCCTTTGCTCACAACCGGTATCTGGGCAATTCCTCCGGTCTGCCCTACTACGGCGATCTGGCGCAGACCTCTATCCTGCTGGACATCTACTCCCCCTACCGGGCGGGAGGTCAGGCCTGCATCAACGCCGCGGACGAGATTCTGGAAATTGTGGCCACCGGCCTGGGAGGCTTTAATCTGACCTCCATCCGGGTGGAGCCGGTCTCCTACGATCCGGACGCCGACTGCTTCCGCAGCGGTCTGACCCTGTATCTGCAGGGCTATCGCTTCTGGCTCCATGATCTGTAACCCCCAAAAAAAGCCGCTGTCCCCTCCGGACAGCGGCAGAAAGTGAGATACTATGGATGTTAATCTGATTCCGCAGGTGCCGAATCTGCGTTTTGATATCAACAATCAACGGATCGGCATGGTCAGCTCCATCCGGGAAACCATGACCGCTCAGCCCATCGTCATCCGTTCCATGGGAAAAACCGAACCGGTGACGGTGCTTCCCGGGGCTTTGCACTATGTGCTTTCCATGACCCGGCTGCTGCTGGACACCACCGTGATCCCTACCCCCGTTCAGCTTCGTCAGCTCCACGGGTTCACCCTGAAAATCCTCAGCGACAGTAAGGAGCTTACCTTCTCCGGCTGCGAGATTTCCCGGCTGGTCTTTTCCAGCGATATGGAACAGGGCATGGTGGAGCAGGTGGAGATCATCGCCCGCTCCCGAAGCGAAGCGTCCCGGACATAAGGAGGTCAGTCATGCAATTTGGAGACTTTGTCTTTCAGGTAGAACCTGAAAAATTACAGATCGCCTACAAGCGGAACTACAAAATGTCCCCCTCCGGCGGAGGATGGAGCATCACCGACAGTGCGCTCATGGGCAGAGTCATCTCCGGTGAGAGCTATTTCTACGGCGCCTACGCCTACTCCGACTTTCAGGTTCTTTCCATTTCCCTGAATTCCGGCACCCCCGCCCAGCTCACCCTGCCCAACTGGGGCACGATCAAGGCGCTGCTGACGGATTTGGTGATGCTGGAGACGCCGGGGGAAAACGTGGTGCATTACAGCTTCTCCTTTGTGGAAGTTCCGTAAAATTTCAGGACGTGGTTCAAAATGAACCACGTCCATTTTCGTCCCGTCTCTGCCTCCCTCTGACGAGGAAGGTGGCAAACCCGAAGGTTTTGACGGAGGGAGAGACACGGAACACACCGTTTTCCGGGGAAATCTGGATTAGAACGGGGATTTTTCTCTCCCTCAGTCAGCT
>JAEDOJ010000236.1 GCA_016302015.1 Oscillospiraceae bacterium
GGATCTGGTTGTGTCGGACGTGGCAAAGCTGCTGGACAATCTGTTCCGGGGCGACAGACGCATCGGCAACGATCAGGAGTTCTCCAAGAAGGTGGTTCTGGTTGACGAAAACGAGATGACCGCCATCATGATGGGCTTCCCCACCCTGAAGGGGCTCAGCCGGGAAACGCCCTCCACCTATGTTTCCGTTCTGCTGAACCAGAATGCAGCGGTGCACTACATCGATGTTGCCCAGGAATACGGCCTTGCCGGTGATGTCTGCCCTATGCCGGAGGCTGAGGTCGGCGTGTCCATCGATGACGACGCGCCCATTCTGGGTGCCTGCGCCATCCAGTGCAACACCACCTGCGACGGCTCCCTGATGGGCAACGGCGTCATCTCCAAGCGTCTGGAGCTGGAGGACGGCATTCCCGTGTTCCAGCTGGCCGCGCCCCTGCGGCACAGAGAGGACGATGTGCAGGAGTACGCGGCTCAGGAGATTCGCAACGCCATCGCCTTCATCGAGGAGCACACCGGTGAAAAGTGGGATTGGGATTATTATTTTGAATGTGCCAAGCGTTTGAATATTTCCACCCGTTACCGTATGGACTGGCTGGATATGAACAAGACCGACTATCCCCAGGTCTTTGGCTCCAATCTGGCGCTGTACACCGAGACCAACTACATGGCCATCTGCGGCAAGATTCCCGAGTTCGTGGAAGCGGACCGGAAGATTGACGCGCTGGCCCAGAAGGCTTACAAGGCAAAAAAGAAGATGGCAAAGGAATACCGCCACCGGGCCATTGTCTGGGGCGTCCAGTCCCACTTCTATTTCGATTTCCTTCTGTGGCTGGTGAACTGCTGGGGCATCGTGCCGCTGACCGATATGCTGTCCATGGTTTCCACCAAAACCCTCTGCGAGGAGAACACGCCGGAGGGCAGAGAGCAGGCCATCTACGATATGGCATGGCTGACGGAGAACATGATTATGCGCAACCGTACCCACGGCGGCTACAAGGTCCTTCTGGACGAGCTGTGGGAGTTTGTGGAGGAGTTCAACGCCGATATGGTCATCCTCTGGGAGCATATGAGCTGCAAGGCCCTCAACGGTATGCACGGTCAGTTTGAGGAAAAGGCCAGAGAAAAGGGAATCCATCTGGTTTGGGTCACCCATGACCTGTTCGATCCCCGTGTCATCTCCCGTCAGGGCGTCCGCGACCAGATCAACCGCTATATGCGTGCCGTCATGCAGGAGGAGCCTCTGGATCCCTCTCTGGAGATTCTCCATGACGAGCACTCTTGGTAAAAGGAGGAAGCAGTATGAAATACTATGGCGGATGCGATTCCGGCAGTACCTATACAAAATGTGTGATTCTTGATGAAACCGGAAAGATGGTGGCAAATGTCACCCTGAGAAGCCGGATCAACGCGGTACTCAGCTGCGAGGACGCTCTGAATCAGGCAGCAGCCCAGGTCCCTGAGCTGCACAGCTACAAGGATCTTGCTTACCTGGTGGGCACAGGCTACGGCAGAAACAAGGTTCCCGAAGCCGATGAAAACATCTCGGAGATCAGCTGTCACGCCATGGGTGTCCATGTGGCGGCTCCCAGCGTCAAGGCCATCATCGACATTGGCGGACAGGACGTAAAGGGCATTGCGGTGGACACAGACGGCACCGTGCTGAACTTTGCCATGAATGACAAATGCGCTGCCGGTACGGGACGGTTCTTTGAGGCCATGGCAAGGGCTTTTGAAATGGACCTGACAGAGTTCTCCCGTCTGTCCCTGAAAGCAAAGAATGTGATTCCCATAACCGCCCAGTGTACGGTTTTCGCGGAATCCGAGGTGATTTCCCTGGTAGGCGAGGGCAAGCCCATGGATGAGATTGCCGCCGGAATTGAGCTTTCCGTGGCAAAGCGGTGTTTTGTCATGGCCAAGAAGGCAGGCGCCGCGAATCAGATCGCGCTGACAGGCGGATGCGCCAAAAATGACGGTCTGAAGGCTGCCATTGAAAAGGTACTGAAGCTGAAGGTCATCGATCTTCCCATCGATCCCCAGCTGATTGGTGCCCTGGGAGCGGCGGAATTTGCACGGCAGAAGGCAATGGCACGCTGAGGAGGAAAGACCATGATTATTTTGAAAATTCTCGGAATTGCCCTGTTGGTCGCGGTGATCTTCTTCGCGGTCACCTTTACCGTCTACTTTTTCAATCTGGACATGAAGCTCACGGCCGCCCTGGAGCCTCTGTTTTTGAAGCACTACGACAAAATCAAGCGGGATAAGCATCTGTAATGAAGCTGTACGATCAAGTTATTACCCATATTCTGAACCTCTGCCGGCAAGGTGACGCCAGGCAGCTGCCGGTTTGCAGGGTGGATTGGCCCGATTGCGGCAAGGAGAATCTGATCTTCCG
>JAEDOJ010000237.1 GCA_016302015.1 Oscillospiraceae bacterium
GGGCGTCGCCGTTGTCGATGTCGATGAGAATATATTTGTCGTTGCCCATGCCCAGCTCCTTCATGTAGCTGAGCTGCCGCAGGCCGTGGCGGCTCTCCATGCGCTCGATCAGGTCGTGGTGCTCCTCCTCGGTCATGGCGTAGATCATGTCCACACAGGCCTGGTCCACCGCCAGAATGTCCAGGGAGGCCGCAATGCCCACATTGGGCGTGACCACCGGCGCGGCGTTAACGCCCTCACAGTCGCAGGAGACCGACATGTTCCGCATGACGTTTACATAGCAGAGCTTCTCCCCGAAATAGTCCAGAACAGACTTGGTGGATTCGGTCATACGCTCCATAAACTCTTCCTCGGTGATGCTCCACATATCGTCGGAGCCCAGCCGGGTGTGGATCATCTTCTTTCCGATGCGCCCGTCGGCACAGCCAATGCCGATGTTCTTGTTGCTGCCGCCGAAGCCGCCCTGCACATGGCCCTTGAAGTGGGTCAGCACCACCAGAGAATCGTAATTTTTCAGGTGGGAGCCCACGGACATCTGGCTGAACCATTTGCCGCCCCGGATGGGGAGCATGGCCGTGCCCTCCTCGTCCATGATGTCCACCGGGCAGAAGGTCCAGCCGTTGACCTGCAGGGTCTCCCGGTGCTCCTCGGTGGTGTAGCGGTCCCCGACATAATAGGTGTTGGTCTCCACAATGGTAGCCTGGTCGATGCTGCTCTCCAGCAGGGACTGCACCCAGTCCCGGGGAATAATATTGGGGCCGTTCTGCTCGCCGGTATGCAGCTTGACCGCGACTCTTCCGCGGATTTCGCCGTTCACCCGTTCATATATTTTCCGCAGCCCCTCCGCGGACAGGTCCCGGGTAAAGAATACAATGCTCTCCCCGCCGCTGCGCGCCTCATAGGGTACAAATTTGTTTCCGTCGCTTCCCGGTCTGAACTCTGACATATTCAGGCTCCTTTCCCAAATTCAGTTTACCAATGGCATTATAACATTAAACCCAGGTTTAGGGTCAAGACCCAATTGACGGTTTATGAAGATATTCTGAAAGAGAGAGTATAGTAAAATCCCAAACGCTTGCGCATTCGGGATTTTGTCATATCGCAATGGTATAGATTATATATCCGCCGAAGACGATATTTCCGTTGGTGATTATGTGACCGTTCCTGTTCTTGAACAAATTCCTCGTAAGATTGTTACACAGGAGCTGTGTGACAGAGTAGTTGAAAAATCTATATGGTCTCTTAAGTGGGTGCCAGACGAATTTGTGACCAAAGAGATGCTGGTGCGCGTAGCCGTGATTGCCCTTGGACATCTGTCCGACAATTTCCCAGAGCGATTGAGAACCAAGTAGTTTATATCGGAACTTGCAGAGGCGTTTCCCGAATCAGGAAATTATATAGAGTGATTAATTCGTTAATAGAGAAAATGCCGGACTGGTGCGAATGAGCATCAGTCCGGCATCGTTTATTTATCTATCAGCCTCCTCTCTTGATTCTAAGTCTGCCAATTTCTTTTTGTAATTTGACTTAGATTTCACATACCTTGTATTTTTGATTTCACATGGCAATCCTAAAATGATAACTGTACCAAGGAAATCAAAAACATAAACAGTTGTCTGAAAGGAGACATTGAAATGAAAAAGATTATTACTATGATGATGGTTGCAGTTCTGGCTCTCTCCATGCTTGCAGGCTGCGGCAGCACAAAGACCACCGGCTCCGTTGCCACCGATGGTTCCACCTCTATGGAGAAGGTGATTGGCGCTCTGGGCGAAGCATTCCAGAATGACACTGGCATCAGCTTTACTTACAATCCTACCGGCTCCGGTTCCGGTATCAAGGCTGTTCAGGAAGGTCGCTGTGACATTGGTCTTTCTTCCCGTGATCTGAAGGACGAGGAAAAGGAAGCTGGTCTGACCGGCACCGTTCTGGCCTATGACGGCATCGCCATCATCGTGAACCCCGAAAATCCCGTTGCTGACTTGAGTGTAGAAACCATTGCAAAGATCTACACCGGCGAGATCACCAACTGGTCTGAGGTTGGCGGCAACGATGTCGAGATCGTTCTGATTGGCCGTGAGGCCGGTTCCGGTACTCGTGATGGCTTCGAGTCCATCACCGACACCGAGGATGCTTGCAAGTATCGTCAGGAACTGACTTCCACCGGTGACGTTATCACCACTGTTTCCCAGAACCCCGGTGCCATCGGCTACGCTTCTGTGGCTTCCGTAAACGAAAGCGTTAAGGCTCTGACCGTGGATGGTGTTGCGGCTACCGAAGCTACCATCAAGGACGGCAGCTATGTGGTTCAGCGTCCTTTCGTTCTGGTAACCAAAAGCGATGCTGAACTGAGTGAAGCTGCTCAGAAGTTCTTCGACTACATCAC
>JAEDOJ010000031.1 GCA_016302015.1 Oscillospiraceae bacterium
ATACGTCTCGTACCAATCACGGTATTGCAATTAAGATGTGTGTTGCACATTTTAATTGGTGATTGGTATGAGGGATTGTACTGCAAAAAGCTTCGATTTTCCAGGGAACAAGGTGAAAACAATCACATTTTCTCCATCAACCCCTCCGGGTCGCCCATGGGCGACCCACCTCCCCTTGCACAGGGGAGGCCCTGGCTCGTGCGAATCCGGCCCTCTCTCAATTCTGTCTCGGTCTTCTGCCTTCTTTTGAGGGAGCTTCGGCCGGTGTCAAGCATAACGCCTCCTCTTGGTCATCAAGAGGAGGCGTTGCATATTTGACGCTTATTTCCGGATCAGGCCGGACAGGTCAGCGTCCGGCAGGATTTCCAGCTTCCGTTTGCGGATGCGATAAATCCGGTCGCAGAGGGACAGAACGCTGGGACGGTGGGTGGAGATAATGCAGGTCTTGTCCCGGAGGGAGGCGATATTCTGCAGCACCTTCTCCTCGGTTTCCAAATCCAGCGCGGAGGTAACCTCGTCCAAAAGCAGGATGGGTGCGTCTGCCAGAATCGCCCGGGCGATGGCAAGGCGCTGGTTCTGACCGATGGACAGGGTACTGCCCCGTTCCTTCAGGGCGGTGTGGATGCCATTGGGCAGAGCGGAGACAAAATCCTCGGCGCAGGCAAGGCGCAGGGCACGATGAATTTCCTCGTCCGTGGCGTCGGGCTTCACCAGCCGCAGGGTATCAGCAATGGTGCCGGAGAAAATCACATTATCCTGAGGAACATAAGCGAACATACAGCGGGTGGAGGGAGACAGGGGAATGCGCTCCTCCCCGCAGACCAGCTCCGCCGCTCCGGCGGTGGGATTCAGAAGTCCCAGAAGAATCCGGAACAGGGTGGTTTTCCCGCTGCCGGAGGGGCCGACCACGGCCACAGTCTCCCCGGCGTGGATGTTCAGCTCCAAATCGTCCAGAATCAGGGTTTGAGACTGGTAGGAGAACCGCAGACCCCTGAGCTGGAGGGAGACATCCTTGCCCCGGAGCGCCTGAACCTTGTCCAGATCGGTTTTCGTCTCTCTGGGCAGGTCGAAGATCAGCATGACCCGCTGGGCGGCGGTGGTGCATTCGATCACCGAGGGCATCAGACTGATCAGGGCGGAGAGGGCGGTGGCCAGATAGCCCGCCAGCTGGATGAACAGCACCATGGTGCCGAAGTCGATTTTCTCCAGCCACAGGCGGTAGGCGCCCCAGCCCAGACACAGGTTGCCCACCAGCATACTGACCAGACTGAGGAGGGAGGAATTGAACACGCTGAACTTGTTAAAGGACATGGCGGTGTCATAATACTTCTGCTGCACCAGACCCAGCCGGGCGCAGAAGGTATCCACCAGATTGAACGCCTTGATGGGCTGGACATTTTGGAGGGTTTCCTCGTGGAAGGAGATCATTTCGCTGTTCACCGTCCGCATATCCTGATTCAGCTTCCGCATTTTCCGCACGAAGGGCTTGGCCACGAAGAGGGTGACCGGGGCGGTGAGCAGAGCCAGCAGGGCCATGGTGGGATCGTGAATCAGGATGACCCCCAGAGACAGGACAAACTGGGCGGATTTGATGATCAGGGTGGGAACCCAGCCCAATACGCTGGAGGAGATGGTGGAAACATCGTTATTGATCCGGGTCAGCAGGTCGCCGGAGTGGAACTGCTGGAGGGATTCCCAGTCGGTGTTCATAAACACCTCGTAGACCTCCGCCCGGAGGCTGTTGGAGACCCGGAGGTTGATTTTGGTGCTGTAACGGTTGACAAAGGCGCCCACCAGGATGCTGATGGCGGAAAATACCACCACGAAAATGCCGTTGCGAAGGACGAACCAGCCTTCCTTGGCGATGATGGCGTTGATCAGCTCCTTGGACAGGAGGGAGGACACCAGACTGATGACCGTGGTCAGCAGACCCAGGAGGGTATAGGAAACGATGGCCTTCTTATAGGCTCTGGTGCGGCGGTAAATCCACAGGGTTTCCTGGAGAATGTCCCGAAGCAGGCCGGCCTTCAGCTTATGGAAAATTTTTTTCAGCACTTGGGGCGGCGCCTCCCTTCTGTTCCGGTTTATTCGTCCTCCGCAATGTCAATGGCGGTGGCGATTTCCTGGGTCAGGTATTCGGCCTCGTCTCTGGCCTCCTGATAATGGCTTCCGTTGCGGGCGTAGCGGCCGGAGTAGGGGCTGTAGGAATACTTGTGGTAATCCAAAGCGTACTTGGAGCCGTAGGAGTAGCCGTAGCCCTCCTTGTACTTGTTGCCGTAGCCGTAGCGGGTGGTGCCGGTCAGGGTCTGGTTCAGGACGGAGCCAACAATATTCGCTCCGTTGGCGGACAGCGCCTGAATGGAATCCAGAATCTGGGTGGAGTTGGCGTGGTCCTGCCGCACCACATAAACCGTGGCGTCCACATACTTGGCAAGGGTGGCGGCGTCGGAGAGAATGCCCGCAGGCGGGGTGTCGATGATGATGTAGTCCATCCGCTCCCGCAGGGTGTCCAGAAGCTGGCGCATTTTCGGGGTATCCAGCAGAGGCTGGGGCTGATCGATGGAGTTGTCCCCGGAGAGCAGGAGGAGGGTGGAGCGGGGGACGTTCAGCAGATGGAAGTTTTGGGTTTTGCCGGAGAGAATGTCCACCAGACCGTCGGAAGGCTCCGTCAGGCCGATGGTGTCCTTCAGGGACTGCTTCCGCAGGTCGCCGTCCACCAGAATGACCTTTTTGCCCTCCGTGGCCAGAGACAGCGCCAGATTGGTGGCAACGGTGGTCTTGCCCTCGTTGGGCAGGGTGCTGGTGATCATGATCACATGACTGCTCCGCTTGGGCAGAGCCTTGTGGAGCTTGACCCGCAGATTGCGGATGGATTCGTTAAAGGAGGAGGGAACCCGGTGGTTGTTGATGGTCAGAAGCTGGTTGACCTTGTTGGAGTGCTTCTTGATCTTCACCATGGGAACATAGGCAAGGCACCGGACGTTGATCAGCCGCCGCAGATCCTCCGCGGAGTGGACGGTCTTTCTGGCAAGAGACATCAGAAACGTCAGACCCAGCATCACCACCAGGGCAAAGGAAGCAGAGCGCAGAGCGGCCTGCTTGGCGGTGTTCTGGTTGATCGGCTCGTTGGAGGGCTCGTTGGGCATATTGATGATCTCCACCTGGGTGTCGCCCAGAATGGGACTGGCGGCCTGGGGATAGACCTTGATGGCGGCCTTCATGGTATCAAAGACCAGTTGGGGGTCGGAGCCGGTGACGGTCATGGTGAACAGACCGGTGTCCGCCGTGGAAACGGCCTGAATGGAGGCGGGAATGTCGTCTCTGCCCAGCTCGTTGCACAGCAGCATTTTGCAGTTTTCGCTCTGGATCACATAGGGGAAGGTCTGAGCGAGAACCTGAGCCGCACTGGCGTCCAGAAAAATGCTGTGGCTGAGAATGTCCGTGGTTGCGGCGTAGCTGGCCTGAACGGAAAAGACCACGGTGGAGGAGTACATCCGGTGGAAGCTCCGGTCGGTGCGGTAGTAGGAAATGCCTCCCACAAGCAGGGGTACAAGGAGGATGACCCAGAAAAGCCTGCGCAGAAGGGTGAGGAAGTTGTGCAGGAGGATGGACATATTCAGGCTTACCTGATCGTTTTCACGCTTCTCATTCATTGGATGCGTCCTCCTTCTTTACGGAATTGGGGCTTTTGGAGGAAGTCTCCTTGTCCTTCCGGTTGGTGCGGGTGTAGCCGTAGCCGTAACCGTAGCCATAACCGTAACCATAGCCGTAGCCGTAGCCATAGCCGTAGCTCTTCTTACCGGGAAGGGCGGCAAAACGGAAGGACTGGAGGTTGTTGAGCACAAAGCCAAGGAACTTGGACTTGGTGTCGAGGAGGGTGTCGATGGCGTCGTTCACCGCCACGGAGGGCACCATATCCTGCCGAACCACCAGCAGGGAGGCGTCCGCCGCGTCAGCGATGACCTCCGCGTCCGTAAACAGACCCATAGGCGGGGTGTCCACGATGATGTAGCTGAACTGCTTCCGCAGAGCGGACAGGACAGGCTGGAAGGACTGGGCGGAGAAGGCTTCGGTGTTCCTCCGCCGCATTCCGGTGGTGTAGAGGGTGTAAAGATGGGTGTCGGGATCGTGGGTCACGGCGTTTCTCAGCCGTTCCTCCGTCACGCCGCCCAGCAGGAGGGAGCTGAAGTCGTTGTTTCGATCAACGGAGGCTTCAAAAATCAGGTTCTGGGCGGGTCGCCGCAGGTCGGCGTCCACCAGCAGAACTCTCCGATGCTTCTGGGCAAGGGACAGGGCGAGGTTGGCGGCGATGGTGGATTTGCCCTCGTTTTCGCTGCAGCTTGAGATCACAAAGACCTGAGCGTTGTCCTTTTCGTGGGCCCGCTCCAAAAAGACCCGAAGCTGATGGATGGTCTCGGTGTAATAGAAGCTGCAGGTGGGGTTGGTGATCAGCAGAGATTTTTTCTGCCGCTTCAGCAGGTTGCGGAGGCTGCGGCGCTTCCGCTCGTGATAGACGGTGGAGAGGAGTCTGCCGTCGATCTGATGCTTGGCGCCCTTGGGGGTCTGGATGGTGTCCGTCTTCAGGGCGAGGAAGAACAGCAGCGCCAGCATGGCGCCGAAGCCCAGAGGGGCGGCCATTTTCAGCAGGGAGGCCCGGGAGCCGCTGTTGGAGGCCACGGTGGAGATGGTGGGGCCGTTCAGGTTGTCCAGCACGGCGCTGGAGAAGACGGAGCGGGAGTATTCCACATGGCACTCCATAATGGCAAGGGCGCTTTTGTAAGCCACCTCGGGGTTGTCCGCAGTGACGTCCATGAGCAAAATATTGGTATTTTCGGGGGCGGTGACGGTGACCGTGGCGGGGAAGCTCTTCAAGCCCAGCCGCTTTGCGGCGGCCTCCTGGACAATGGGGTCGGACAGAAGCTGTCCCATGCGATCCACCACGGTGGAGGACACGGCGGAGGAGGCCACGGAGGTGTTCACGGCGCTGCGGGAGGTCACGGCAAAGGTGACGGAGCTGGTGTACTGGGGCGTCATGGTCAGGTTTTCCAGCAGGAAGGCGGACATGACGAAGATCAGCGCCACCAGAACAGCCATCCAGAGGTGGCGCAGGACAAAGCGGAGAATACAGAATGCGTCAAAATTCGACCACTGGATTGATTTCTTTTCGTCCATTCCGGCACCTCCTTATTCCACAATGACGGTTACAGTCACCGTGGTGGTGTAACCGTTGGCGTTGGTGTAGCTGTAGTCCACAAAATAGTTGCCCACGTTCTCCGTATCCACGGCGTTGTCGATGGAAATGGATTCCGGATTCAGAGCGGAGCCGATGTAGGATTCCTTGGCCTTGGTAATGTGAGACCGCAGATCCCCATCCGTAAGGCGGGTGCCCACAGGGACGTAGAGCAGGTACTGATCCAGCTCGATGACCGGGTGACTGGCGGTCTGGTTCTCGATGCGGACGCGGAAGGTGGCAACGGAGGTATCGCCGCTGCTGTTGGTGACCTGAACCGTCAGGGGATACACGCCGGCCTCGGACACGGAGATGGCGTTGGAGGAAATGCGGATTTTGGGCGTGATGTCCCCGTCCAGCACGTCTCTGGCGGTGAGCCGATCCTCCAGGGTGACGGTGCCGCTGACGTTATAGCTCAGAGGCTGCACCAGGCTGAAGTGGGGCTTGCAGTAGTCCGTGTAGCGGACGGAGCGGCTGAAGGTGCACAGGTTGGAGGAGGAATCAAAGACCGCGTAGTAGATGGTGGCGGTATCGGAGCTGGAAAGCTGGGAGACCTTCCGGACGATGATCCGGTCGGTGATGTCTCCGTCCACATTGTCCGTGGCGGTCAGACCCTTGCAGAAGTCCCGGTCAGTGGCCTGAATGCTCACCTCCAGAGGGACGCCGTCGCAGACGATCACAGGGGGGGTGTAGTCCGCAGCCAGACGGTCATAGAAGAAAAACGCCAGGAAAGCCACGGAAACCACCAAAAACAGTACAATAATCGAAATTTTTAAGTTTCTCATAGAAACCTCCTCTTAACGGAACGGCTCAACCAGAATGGGCCGGTCTTCGATAATGGCTTGGGGATTGCCCTTCAAGAGCAGATCAATATATTCAGGGGAACAGAAGCGTTCCAGCACAGGGATCAGGGACTGGAAGCCGGTACGGCGGCGGCGGGTGCTGTGGGCGTCGCTGGCAATGACATGGGCGAAGCCGTTTTGCAGGAGGAAGTTCCCGGTTTCCTTTGGCTCCGGGCCGAGCTGCCCCAGAATGCTGCCCTTGTTGAGCTGGATGATGTAGCCGGCGTGGAACCAGTCCATGGCCAGCTCCGGCTCCAGCTGTACGCAGTCGTACCGTTCCGGGTGGGCGACCACGGGAACCAGTCCCCGGCGGGCAATCAGGTTCAGAGCGTCGGTGATGTTGCCGCCCCGTTCGGAAAAGTTGAATTCCACCAGCAGGTAGCGGCTGTGATTCAGGGTCACCACCCTCTGACGATCCAGCAGATACCGGAGGTTGGAGGGGTGGGCGAAAAGCTCGGCGCCGGGAAGGATTTCCAGCGGGATATTGTGCTGGGCCAGCAGCGCCCGGAACAGGGAAAAGGCTTTGCTGTAGGTTCGGCCCCGGAAGTTGGGACGGCTGTCGTCCAGATTGCAGTGGGGCGTGGCGACGATGGTGGTAATGCCGCTTTCCACCGCCCGCTGCGCCATGGCGCAGGCGGTGCGGGCGTCGGAGGCGCCGTCATCGACCCAGGGCATGATATGGCAATGCAGATCGATCATAGCGCACCTCCCAAAAACAATACCTGTCCATAATACGGTTCATTTTAATATACCATAAAAACCGTACTTTTTCAATATGTTTTCCCTGGAAGAAGAAAAAACCGCTGCCGACGCAAATGCGGAGCAGCGATTTTTCTTCATTCCACAGCCAGAGCGTCCTTCAGGGAGACGTCGGTGAGGAAGGTGTCGGCGTTATAGAGGAAGAGAACGTCGGTTACGCCCTCCCGGAGGATGACGGCTTCCACATTATCATAATAGTATCGGGGATCGATCATGATAATCCGGTCGTAGTAGGGCGTGAGGAACTGGACAAAGCAGTTGGCGTAGGAATCCTTGAACAGCAGGAGGGTTTTGCCGGAATTTGCGGTGGTTTCGATGGTGATCCGGGGATGGTTGCCGCCGAAGAAGACGGTGTACTGATCCTTGTCCTCCAGACAGTCCCGACGGTAGACGGAGCAGGACTGCTCTCTGGTGTCCTCGTAGGTCACCAGATATTCCACGGAGGTTTTCGGTGCGTAAATCCGGATGGTGTCCGTCACGTTATGACTGCCGCTTTTGGAGGCCAGCGTGCCCTCAAAGCTGTTGGAAACGGTGTAGATGTCATAATTCTGCACCACGGAGGTCAGTCCCATGCCCTTGGCCACGGCGGAAAAGGCGTAATAGGCGCCCAGACTGGTCCAGTGGTGGTCAGTGCGGTAGTACAGCTCCTCGTCGCTGTGCTTGTTCAGGGCGGTGGAGGCGTCCAGAAAATTCACGCCGGTGAGGCCGGAGCGGATGTAATCCAGATCCTTCTGCTGATCCCGGGCAGGGGCGTTGTCCGGCAGCTTGTGGGACAGGACGGAGACGGCGTTGGGGACGATGAGCATATTGAGCTTCAGCCCCGGATGCCGGGCGGCGAAGGCGTTCACCGCCTCCAGCGTGGCGTCCACCTGATTCCAGTCGGGATTTTCCGGCACCTGAATCAGATAGTCGTCCTTGCCCAGATACACCCCGTTGGATTCCTTCTGCCCCAGAAGCCTGTTCCACTTCAGTTGGAGGCTGATCCACAGGTCACGGCCGGCAAACTGGTCGGCGGTATAGCTTTCCATCCCGGAGAAGAAGGAGCCGTCGGCGAGGGAGTCGAGAGAAAATTCGGGAAATTGGGCGAGCATCCGGTTTTCGTTGGGGGAATAGGTGCGATCCGGGGTGAAGAGGTTCATCAGCAGCCCCAGACAAATGGCCGCGATCAGGAGAACGGCCAGCGCCCGTCCCTGGGCCGTCCGGTTCTGGGCGACCATGGAGCGGCGTCTGCGGCGGGGATTGATATTCGGTTGTTGTTCCATAGAAGCACCCCCGTCAGAACTGGAAATAGAGGAAGGAGGAATAGGTATCGTTCATCATGCTGGCGATGGACAGCACCAGAACCAGAGCGAAGAAGACCACGGCGCAGATGACGCACAGCTTGTCCCTGCGGCGGTAGAGGGAGGAGGCCATGTTGGTGGCCAGAGGGAAGCAGGCCACAAGGCTCACAAGGAGGATGGGCCAGCTGCTCAGCAGGTAATAGACCGTGGTGGAGTCAAAGAAGCCGTTGCCCAGACCCAGCATACTTGCCAGCCAGCCCAGAGCCGTGCCCAGAGAATCGGAGAAGAAGAACACCCAGCCGACCACCACAAGGAAGAGGGTCAGGATATGGTTCAGCGCCTTGGGCATTTTCGCCACCAGCTCCTTGAAGACGAACTTTTCCAGCACCAGAATCACGCCGTAGTACAGACCCCAGAGGAGGAAGGTCCAGTTGGCGCCGTGCCAGATGCCGGTGAGGAGCCAGACGATGAGGAGGTTGCGGACGGTCTTGCCGGTGCCCTCCCGGCTGCCCCCCAGAGGGATGTACACATAGTCCCGGAACCAGGCGCCCAGGGAGATATGCCACCGTCTCCAGAACTCGGATACCGTGGCGGAGGCGTAGGGGTAGTGGAAGTTCCGCTCAAAGGTGAAGCCGAACATCCCGGCAAGGCCGATGGCCATATCGGAGTAGCCGCTGAAGTCGAAATAGAGCATCAGGGAATAGGAGATGGCGCAGAGCCATGCGGTACCGGCGGAGGCGGTGGAGGGATGCATGGCGGAGATGGCGTAGAAGGTGGTGCCCAAGGCATTGGAGATCAGCACCTTTTTCCCCAGACCGATGAGGAAGAGCCGGACGCCTCCGCCGAATTTCTCCGTGGTGACCGGGTGATCCGCCAACTGGCCGGCCATCTGGTGATACTGGACAATGGGGCCGGAGACCAGCTTGGGGAAGAAGGTCACAAAGAGGGAGAAATTCAGGAGATTTTTCGCGGCGGGGGTCTTGCCCCGGTAGACGTCAAAGAGATAGGACAGGATGGAGAAGGTAAAGAAGCTGACGCCGATGGGCATGGGCAGGCTGGGCGTCTGCAGGCGCAGATTCAGCAGGGCGTTGATGTTCTCAATGAGGAAGCCGTAATATTTAAAGAAGCCCAGAAGCAGGAGATTGACAAAAACCGCGGAGACCAGCACCCATTTGCCGGACTTCCCGGCGGCCTTTTTCGCTCCCAGCTCCAGCCCGGTGAAATAGTTGAAGAGGATGCTCAGCAGCATCAGGATCAGATATTCCGGGGTTCCCCAGGAGAAAAACACCAGCGAACAGAGGAGCAGAATGAAATTCTTGCCCCGCTTCGGCATGAGGAAATACAGGCCCAGAGCCACAGGCAGGAAGACAAAGGGGAAGAAAATGGTAGAAAATGACATAATTCTTCCTCCTTATTATAATGCGTCCGCAAAGGCAGCGGCGGCGGCAGCGGAATTGGCGTGGACAACGAAGAGAACGTAGTTGCCCCGCACCTCCACCACGCAGCGGTTGGTCAGCAGATCGTACTGCTCCACGCCGTAGCCTTCAAAGCTGTTTTTCTGGGTTTCCAGCCGCTTTTCCACGGCGGCTCTCACCGTTTCCTGCTGGGAAACGGAGGTCAGCTTCACGATCAGCAGCTCCTCCGCCCCCATGTTGGTGGTGGGATAATATAAAATACAGGCTTCATAGTCGCCGGGGTTCAGGCCGTAGAGCCGCTTGATGATCTGGTTGTCCCCCTCCTGCATGAACTCCATGTCCAGCGTTGCGGTGACCGCCTGGGCTACCCTGGCGGGATCGGCGTTGCTGGTGCGGTTCTGGGCGAAGAGGAAAAACAGGAATACCACTGCCAGCCCTGCCGCCGCCCACCGCAGAATCCCGAACAAAATTGACTTATTCTCCATAAATATCGTCCTCAATTACCGCAATGATCAGATTTCTGGCCCAGTAGTCGTAGAACTCCCGGCGCACATGGATGCCGTCCGGGTCCCACAGACTGACGTGCTCGTCGGCGGTGGCGTCGTTGTTGACGAAGAGGATACCGTTTTCCTCGCAGGCGGCCTCCACCGCCGCAGACCAGGCGGGAATCTCCCGCCAGACGGAGGCAAGATCAAAGGCCGGATCTCTTGCCGGCAGGATGGAGCTGACCACCACGGTGGCGTTGGGCACCTCCTGCTTCAGGTTGGCAATGATCTGCATATATTCGGCCACATATTCCTCCGGGGTGTCCCAGTAGCCGATGCTCACGTCGTTCAGACCGTAGCACAGGTAGATGTAGGAGGGATTCAGCGCCTTGATTTCCTCCATGTGCATTTCGATGTTGCGGATGGTGTCGCCGCCGTCGGCCAGCACCCGTTCCTTCTCCAGAAAATCGTAGTAGTAGAAGCCTACGGCGCGGGAGTCGCCCAAAATGACATAGTTATCGAACATGGACCACACGTCCTTGCCGCCGCCCAGAAGCTGTTCCAGCAGGGCGTCCCGCTCCGCCTCCAGCTTCTGCTTCCGCATTTCCTCTAACTTGGCGTCCACGGAAGCGGGGTTTTTGGCCTCCAGCTTTTCCAGATAGGCCACGCCTGCGGCAACCGCCCCCTGACCGGCAGGCTCTTCCCGGTTCAGCAGGAGGATCAGCGCCAGGGTCAGCCCGGCAATCACCACAAGGGAGGCGATGAGGGCAGGCAGATAGGCACGAAATTGTTTCATAATATCACCGTTCATTTTCAAATACGGGAAAAATCCCAAACTAATTTTAGTATGAGAGGAAGCTAAAGTCAACAGTTTTTCTTCCGTGAGAAAAAAACTGAAATATTTACAAATTTATAATGATTTTTTGAAGAAGATGTAGTAGAATAGGCAGTATATTAGAATGGAGGTTTATGTCCATGAAGAAAACAGGAATTTTGGCTCTGCTGCTGGTGCTGATTCTGACCCTTGCGGCGGGCTGTACGGAGAAAAAGACCGAGACGGAAGCATCCGAGGAGGAAATCGTGACCGGGGCGCTTCAGGAGACCGAAAAGGAACCCAAAAAAGACACCGCCGGGGAAACCACCAAGGCCACGGCCAAGCCCACGGAGACCGGCAAGGAAACCACCGCTTCCACCACCACGGGCAGCGATGACTACGGCGACTATCAGCCGGCTGACACGGAGGCACCCTTTGTCACGGA
>JAEDOJ010000238.1 GCA_016302015.1 Oscillospiraceae bacterium
CGATGACGGTCTTGCCGGTCTGCCGGTCGCCGATGATCAGCTCACGCTGACCACGGCCGATGGGAATCATGGAGTCAATGGCCTTGATGCCGGTCTGCAGGGGCACGGAGACAGACTTTCTCTCAATGATGCCGGGGGCATTGCGTTCGATGGGACGCAGCTCTTTGGCTTCGATGGGGCCTTTGCCGTCAATGGGCTGACCCAGAGCGTCCACAACACGGCCGATCATGGCCTCGCCCACAGGGACGGACACGACCTGACCGGTACGCTTCACCAGACTGCCCTCGCTGATGCCCACGTCCGTACCCAGCATGACCACAGAGACCATGCTTTCCTCCAGATTCAGGGCCATGCCGTAGGAGCCGTTCTCAAAACGCAGCAGCTCATTGGCCTTGCACTTTTCCAGCCCGTGGACCTTGGAAATGCCGTCGCCCACCTGAATGACATAGCCGATCTCATCCTGCTGGGTCTTGGCGGCATAATTTTTAATTTGATCCTTGATGATCTTACTGATATCGTCTATTTTCAGATTCACGGTTTCACCAACCTTATACAATCGTATCAGACAGGCTGCGGCGCAGCTTGTCCAGTCTGGACCGGAGACTGTCGTCCAACTGCACGCCGCCGTAGCGCAGCGTGATGCCGCCGATCAGGGAAGGATCGGTGGTGTTGGTCAGAATCACGGTCTTGCCGGTCATGCGCTCCAGTTTCTCCCGCAGGGCTTTCTGCTGTCTTTCGTCCATGGCAACCGCCGTAACCGCCGTTGCCCGAAGCACCTGATTGGCCTCGTCATAGCAGGCGTCGAAGACGTCGGCGCAGGCAGAAAACTGGTAAAAGGAACGCTTTTCGCATAGCAAACTCAGAAAATTCAGCAGCATCGGCTCCACGCCCCGGAAGGCCTCCCCCAGAAGGGTCAGCTTTTCCTCCGTGGAGACTGCCGGAGTGTCCAGCAGGGTCACATAGCCGGGATTTTCCTTCAGAACGGAGCGCACCAGACCAAGCTCCTCCCGGATCCGGCCGGCGGTGCCTCCTTCGGCGCCTAATTCAAACAGTGCCTTTCCATAGCCGGATGCATCAATCATGGCTCTCCCCCAGATTCTCGATGAAGGAGTCAATCAGGTCGGAATGCTCCGCCTGCTTGATGTCCCGGGCAAGGACAGCGGAGGCAATCTCCACCGCCATGACGGAAACCTCGTCCTTGATGTCGTTCATTGCGCGCTTCTTTTCCAGCGCGATCTGCTCGTCGGCACGATGGAGGGTTTGCGCCGCCTTCTCCTGTGCCTCCCGGAGCATCTCCTCGTCCCGGAGCTGAGCCTTGCGGTAGGCCTCCTTCAAAATGGCTTCCTTTTCCTCATTGGCCTCTGCCAGACGGGCTTCGTACCGGGTTTTCAATTCAGCGGCAGCCTCCTTGGACTGGTTGGCGTCGGCGTAGAGATCGTCGATCTCCTTCTGCCGGGAGTCAATCATGTCCTTCACAGGCTTGAACAGCAGCTTCTTCATGAATTTATACAAAATCAGAAGGTTCAGCAGGGTAAAAAGAACTGTCCAGGGATTGAGGCTGATAAAAGGCGACGGATCGAATTGTACAATCAATCCTTATCTCCCCTTTCTAAGCGGATTTCGTCAAAATGCGAAGAGGATCAGCAGGGCGATGACCAGAGAGTAGATACCGGTGGTCTCGGTGATGGCGCAGCCCAGAATCATGTTAGTACGAAGGTTGCCTGCCACTTCGGGCTGACGGGCCATGCCCTCCAGCGCCTTACCTACGGCGTTGCCTTCGCCGATGGCGGGGCCGATTGCGCCGATGCCCATACAAAGGCCGGCACCGATGACTTTTGCAGCCTGAACAAATGCTTCTGTGAATTCCATAGTTTTTCCTCCAATATCTTATTTTATTGAATCACTGATTTATTTCCGTTTCCGGAGGGGGACAGGCGGCGCCCACGTAGACCATGGTCAGCATGGAGAAGACCAGCGCCTGAATGAATCCGGAAAACAGGTCGAAGTAGATGGACAGGAAGGCGGGGATGCCCACCTGCAGGAAGGGGATGGAGCTGATGATGGCATTGGGAACCCAGCTCAGGAGAATGGCGCTGAGGCCAGCCAGAGCGTTGTAGATCAGCATGGTCAGGACGCTGCCGCCGGCTACGTTGCCGAAGTGACGGAAGGCCATGGACACAGGCTGGGCAATCTCACTGATCACATTCATGGGAGTCATGACCACAATCGGCTCCGTGAAGCCCTTCAGCCAGCCAAAAAAGCCGTTATTTTTGATGCTGTAATACCAGACCATCACGGAGGTGACCAGCGCCCAGGTAATGGTGGTGCTCACATCCGCGGTGGCGCTGCGGAAAATCCCCGTCATGCTGAACAGGGTGC
>JAEDOJ010000032.1 GCA_016302015.1 Oscillospiraceae bacterium
CGGAAGACACCGACCCCTTGGGGGAAGTCATAAGAAGCAGGCTCCTTGCGGGAAGTCAGAAGAAGCAGACGCCTTGGGGGAAGCCGGAAGAAGCAGGCTCCTTGCGGGAAGTCATAAGAAGCAGACCCCTTGGGGAAAGTCATAAGAAGCAGACTCCTTGCGGGATGCAAAAATTGCCCTCTTGTGGGAAATCGAAAGGAAAAAAACGCCTTCTTCACAGGAATGCAGACGGAAAAACGTCCCCTTGCGGGGAGTTAAGGAGGCTCTGAATCAATCTGCAGGAGCGGTCGGAAAAGCTCCGCTGAGCGCCGCAGCCGATTTGTTCAGAGGTTCCTCAACAAAAAACTGTAGGATCATCAGCGAAAATACAACCCTTGAAAGGAGAAAACGATATGGTTGGTTTTATTGGTCTTGGCATCATGGGCAAGCCCATGGTGAAAAATCTGCTCAAGGCGGGCGTGGAGGTCATGGTAAACGATCTGGTCGCTTCGGCAGTGGAGGAGGTTGCGGTGTTGGGCGCAAAGCCCGCCTCCCAGAGTGAGATTGGGGAAGCCTGCGATGTGATCTTCACCATCCTGCCCAACGGCAGCATCGTTCAGAATGTCCTCTTCGGGCCTTCCGGCGTTGCCTCAAAAATCAAAAAGGGTGCGCTGGTGGTGGATATGTCCAGCGTTACTCCGGTGGAGTCCAAAACCTGCGCCGACCGTTTGGCGGCTCTGGGCGTGGGCTTCCTGGACGCACCGGTTTCCGGCGGCGAGCCCGGCGCCATCAACGGCACGCTGGCCTTTATGGCAGGCGGCAGCGAGGAGAGCTTTGCCCGGGCCATGCCTTATTTTGAAATCATGGGCTCCTCCGCCATCCTGATCGGCGGAAACGGCAGCGGCTCCGTCACCAAGCTGGCGAACCAGATCATTGTCAATTTGGGAATTGCGGCGGTTTCCGAGGCCTTTGTTCTGGCATCAAAGGCGGGGGCTGATCCGGAAAAGGTCTATCAGGCCATCCGTGGGGGATTGGCAGGGTCTGCGGTTCTGGATGCCAAGGCACCCATGATGTATTCCCGCAACTTCAACCCCGGCGGCAAAATTTCCATCAACCATAAGGACATTAAAAATGTCATGGCCACCGCTCATACCATGGATGTTCCCCTGCCCCTGACGGCGCAGTTGTATGAGATCATGCAGACGCTGATGGTGCACGGCTTCCGGGACAAGGATCACAGCGCCATTGTTCAGTACTTTGAGGAACTGGCACAGGTTACGGTACAAAAATAAGAAGGGAGATCAGCTATGTTACCAGTATTAGGCATTTCCATGGGCGACCCCGCCGGAATCGGCGCGGAGATCGCAGTCAAGGCTTTGGCGAAGAAGGATTGGAGTCAGGAATGCGTTCCCGTTGTCATCGGCGACAAGGCGGCGATGGAAGATGCCATTGCCTTCACCCATTCCGATGTCAAACTCCACACGATCCAAACCCCGGAGGAGGCAGTCAGCGAAGCCGGTGTGATCAACCTGATCGATATGGGCTATCTGGCGCCCGGCTCCTGGGAATATAAAAAGGTTTCTCCTCTGGCAGGCAAGGCGGGCTTCAGCTATGTCCGTCTGGCCACCGAGCTGGCCATGGACAAGAAAATTGACGCCATTGTCACCGGCCCCATCAATAAGGAATCCATCAATCTGGCGGGCTACCACTATTCCGGCCACACGGAAATTCTGGCGGACATCACCGGAACCAGGGACTACGCCATGCTCCTGACCGGCGGGAACCTCCGGGTGATCCACGTTACCACCCATGTTTCCATGCGGGAGGCCTGCGACCGCATCACCCAGAAGCGGGTGTATACCGTAATTCGTCTGGCGAAGCAGGCCATGGATCTGCTGGGAATGCCCAACGCCCGCATCGGCGTGGCAGGCTTCAACGCCCACTGTTCTGAAAATGGTCTCTTCGGTGACGAGGAAGCCAGAGCCATTATTCCCGCCATTCAGCAGGCCCAGGAGGAGGGCATCAACGTGGACGGCCCTGTCCCTCCCGACACCGTCTTTGTCAAGGCTCAGGCCGGTCAGTATGACATCGTTGTGGCCATGTACCACGATCAGGGACACATTCCTCTGAAGCTGGCGGGCTTCAAGCTGGATCTGGTGACCAATAAATATACCGCCATGAGCGGCGTCAACTCCACCATCGGCCTGCCGGTGATCCGCACCTCTGTGGATCACGGTACCGCCTTCGGCAAGGCCGGTGAGGGCAGAGCCAACGAAGAAAGTCTGGTGGACGCCATGTACATGGCGATTGAAATGGCAAAGAACAAAGAAAAAGTAAACGGCTGAAAGGAGAACTATGAAATGAAGGATACAATGTATGGTCTGGTAAAGCCCGCACCCGCTCCCGGCGCGGTGATTGAAGAAAATCTGCCCATTCCTTCCCCCGGCCCCAGAGACATTCTGGTGAAGGTCATGGCCACGGCCATCTGCGGTACGGATTCCCACATTATGGCGTGGACGCCCTATGCCCAGCAGCGTGTTCCCACGCCCATGGTCTTTGGACACGAGTTCTCCGGTGAAGTCGTGGAGATTGGCAGTCAGGTTACCGAGGTCAAGGTTGGCGACAAGGTTGCCGGTGAGACCCACATTCCCTGCAACCATTGCAGAATGTGCAAATCCGACAAGCGTCATATCTGCGAGAACATGAAGATCATCGGCGTCCATGTCACCGGCGCCTTTGCGGAGTATATCAGCTTCCCGGTGGACTGCGCCTTCAAGCTGGCGGAGGACTTTGACTATGTGACCGGCGCCCTGCTGGAGCCCATGGGCGTCGCCGTCCATGGGGTGGACTGCGCCAAGGTTGAGGGAAAATCCGTGGTCATTAACGGCTGCGGCCCCATCGGTCTGATGGCGGTGGGCGCCGCCAAGGCCTGGGGCGCAACCCAGGTCATTGCGCTGGACGTGGTGGACGAGAAGCTGGAGGTTGCAAAGCAGATGGGCGCTGACTGCGTGATGAACTCTTTGAAGGTCAACGCTCCCGGGGAGATTGTCAAGCTTACCGGCGGCGGCGCGGATGTGGCCATCGACTATACCGGCGTGGTTCCCGCCATCAAGTCCATGTTCCAGATGATCACCAACGGCGGCACCATCGTTCTGGTGGGTCTGCCCAACAACACCATTGAGCTGGATCTGACCTCTGAGATCATCTATAAGGAAGCCACCGTCATCGGCTCCACCGGCCGCCTGATGTACAAGACCTGGGAGCAGTGCATTGACCTGATCAACTCCGGCAAATTCAATATTCAGCCTGTTATCGCCGGGAAATATGCCCTCCGTGATTTTGAGAAGGCCTTCGAGGCCATCAAGGCCGGCGTCCCGGGGAAGATGATTATGATCCCCTGAGGAAGACTCCCATGAAGCTTCTTGTCATTGCAGACGATTTTACCGGCGCTCTGGATACGGGAATACAGTTTGCGAAGCAGGATATTTCCACGGCTGTGGTGCTGTACCGCCCGGAAGGTCACCTTGACCTTCCGGCGGATCGGGCCGTGGTGGTGGTAGATACGGAAAGCCGCCATCTTCCTCCACAGGAGGCGGCGGATCGGGTTTCTCAGGTTACGGCGGCGGCCTGCAGACTTGGCTGCCGCTGCTTTTTTAAGAAGACGGATTCCACCCTGCGGGGCAACATCGGCAGCGAGCTGGAGGCCATGGTCCTGACCATGGGAGCGCCCAGACTGGTCTTTGCTCCCGCCTATCCCCAGTTGAAACGGTATACCCGGAAGGGCGTCCAATATGTGGGAGACCTGCCTCTGGGGGAATCGGATTTTGCCGCCGATCCCTTTAACCCTGTGAAACACAGCCGGGTCAGGGACATTCTGGCGGAGCAAACGGCTCTGCCTGTGCGGGAATGTCCCGACTCCGCTGTGCCTGCTCCGGGGGAAAAACCGGAAATTCTGGTGATGGACAGCGAAACCCCGGAGGCGCTGAGAGCAATCGGCGGGTCTCTGAAAAAAAGGGGAGAGCTGACCTGCCTTGCCGGGTGCGCCGGGTTTGCCGGGGTGCTGCCGGAATTTTTGGAGCTACCCCGCACCGAACAGACCGCGCAGGTGCAAAGCCACCGGGTGCTCTTTGTCTGCGGCAGCGTCCATCCCAAGTCTGTGGAGCAGTGCGCCTGGGCGGTGAAGGAGCTGGGCTATGAACGCTTCAGCCTGACCGCGGAGGAATTGCTCTTCGGCTCTGACCGGGCAGAAGCTGTTGCCGAAGCCCTGAGAAAGACCGGACGGGTGCTGATTTCCGGGGAAGGGGGCAGAGAGCAGATACCCATCACCTGCGCTCTGGGAGAGAAACGGGGGCTGGAACCTGCCCTTGTGCCCGGAAAAATTGCGGAAAACACCGGAAAGCTGGCGGTGCGGATTCTGCGGCGGACACCGGCGGATTTGCTGGTGGTCTTCGGGGGCGATACCCTGATGGGGATTGCCCAGGCGGCAGGCTGCCGTCTGGTGGTGCCCTGCCGGGAGCTTACCGCCGGTGTGGTGCTGTCCGAAATGCACTGTGATTTGGGTACGATCCCGGTGGTAACCAAGGCCGGGGGCTTTGGAGATGTTGACCTGATGGGTCTGATTCACGGTAGAAAGAGAGGAATAGACCATGTATTATAGCTGCTGTGCGTCCATGGATAATTTGGATCTGGTGGTGCGTTCCGGGTATGACCGGATCGCTCTGCAAGGGTCACAGGTGGCGCAGTGGGAGGAAGAGACCTTTACAGAGGCTTGCAGAAGAATTGAGGAAAGCGGGATCTGCTGCCGTTCCCTGAACGCCTTCTGCCCCGCAGAGGTCAAGCTGGTAGGAGAGGGCTGGGATGGGGAAAAGCTCGCCGCCTATTCCCGCCGTTTGGCTGACCGGGCTGCCCGGCTCCATGTGACGGAGGTGGGTCTGGGTTCTCCCAATTCCCGCCGTCTGGCGCCGGACTTTGACCGGGCGCTGGCCATGAAGCAGTGGGAAGCCAGCCTGACGATCATCGGGGATATTTTTGGAGAAAAAAACATTCGGGTTATGGTGGAGCCGCTGTGTACCCTGGAATGTGAGTGGATGAACACCACCGATGAGGTGCTTGCGGTTCTGAAACGGCTGAACCATCCCAATCTGGGCATGACCTTTGATATTTATCATTCCTTTGCCATGGGAGAGGACGAAGAGCCCCTCCGCCGGGCCTTGCCCTATGTGGGACTGCTGCACATTTCCCAGTATATTCAGGGGAAAAAGCACTATCTCCGCAAGGAGCGGATGGACGACTATGGGAAATACTTCCGGGTTCTGCTTGAGGGAGGCTATGACGGGGAATTTGCCATCGAGGCCACCTACGATGAGCTGGAGACCGCCCTGCCCCGGACGCTGGAGATTATGAAGCTGTACACGGGATTGACATAACAGCCCTCTTCGTGATAAAATGAACAAAAGCTTTGAAAAAGGAGGAAATCACATGGCGGAGACCGGCTTGCTGCAGGATCGTGCCTACCGTTATCTGCGGGAGCAGGTACTGGGAGGGACGCTGTCCTATGATGTGATCTACTCCGAATCTGCTTTTGCAAAGAGTCTGGGCTGTTCCAGAACCCCGATCAAGGACGCTCTGACCCGCCTGAGCCATGCAAAGTATATTGATATTATTCCCAGCAAGGGCTTTATGCTTCACCGTTTGACGGAAAACGACATTCTCTCTACCTTCCAGACCCGTGTGGCCATTGAGAGCTTCTGCGTGATTTCCATGATGGAGAAGAAGGACACCCGGGAGGGAAAACGAGCCTTTGCCAAGCTGGAGGAGCTGGTGGAGAAAATGGGCAGGCTGTCCGACGGTAGCGATCTGCCGAAATTTCTGAAGCTGGACATTGCCTTCCACAAATCCATTGTGGATTTTGCGGAAAACGAGGATTTTTCCGACCTGTACGAGGCGCACACCTACCGGATTGAAAAGCTGGCTTCGGAAAGCCTTCGGGAGGATGGCCGCTGTGATGAAAGCTACCGGGAGCATCTGGCGGTGGTGGAGGCGATTCGGACGGGAAGCGTGTCCGCCTGCTATCAGGCTGTCCTCGCCCACAATGAAAATACCTATACCAACGACCTGCGGATTCTCCGGAGAGACTACGATCTGGCGGCGCCGCTGTGAAAAAACCGCGAAAACGGAGCATTGACCTTCCGTTTTCGCGGTTTTTTTACTCTATGGAGATTCTGACCCTGTCTCCGTCGTCGGTTTCCACCAGAACGATTTCTCCCGCCTGCGCCTGACGGATCAGGTCATCCAGATCCATAGGCAGGCCGCTGATCCACCCGTTGTGACCAAAGGCCTGCGCCATGCTCAGAGGAATGAAGACGTTTGTGGTCTCGCCCTTGTCGCTTTCCACCACAATCCGCAGCTTTTTGCTTTTTGCGGGCGGTTCCCTCCTGGGAATCGGCCCCTTTCGGAGCAGCTCGTCTGTGGTGACCCCCAAAATATCCGCAAGGGGCAGTAAAAGGGAAATATCCGGGGCGGAAATATCGTTTTCCCACTTGGAAACCGCCTGAGGGGAGACCCCCAGCATCGCTCCCAGCTCCTCCTGGGTCAGTCCTTTTTCCCTGCGGCAGGCCGCAACCTTTTCACCCAATGTCATAGGAACACCTCCTGCCTCCATGATACGCAAAACAATCGTGGAATGCAATGAACCGAAGGTTGACCGGGACTCAACCGGCGGTTGAGGGGAAAATACCGGACTTCCACCGAAAGTTCATTGATTTTTCGGGGAAAAGTCTGTACAATAAAGAAAAAACAATCAGGAGGAAAACAATATGCCCTTTTCTGCATATCTGGAAGGCGTCCGGCAGGACTGCCGGGAGCTGGTGGCCCGGCTGGGCAAGTCCTTCCGTTACGTCAGTATTTTAGGCACGGATGTCCGGGAAACCAATTACTATGCGGATTTCCGGACCTCTGCCATTCGGGAAGGCGACGGGGAGTGCGGCTTTGTGGTCAAGCTCCACAACGGCGACTCCTTCTATGAGTATTCTCTGGACGATATCTCCGGGGACAAGGCGGCGTTGGCGGAGAAGATTCTCAAAGCCGTGAAGGCTTCCCCCGCTCTGGAGAGCAAAATGCTCCGGGGGACGGTGGTGGAGGATGCGCCTCTGGTCAAAGACTTTGTCCGGGAGTCGGACTTTGACGGCTACACCGACGATGAGATCCTGAAGTTCTGCAAGGAGCTCCGGGATCAGACTGCGGCGGCGGACGAAAAATTCTTGAACGTGGCAACCGTCCCTACACCGTTTCCAAGCTGTTTATTTCAAAGAACCGGGAGCTGTCTCAGCACTATGGCTGGGTCATCGGGGGAATCTTCGGCGTGTATCAGGACGGGAAAATGCTCCGGACCTTCGACGTGGTGGATTCCTATCGGCTGTCGGATGTCATGGAAAAGCTCCCCGGCAAGGTTCAGCGCCTCGTGGCCAAGGCGAGACATCTTGCTAAGGCCACGCCCATTGAGCCGGGGGTCTACGATGTGATCACCGACAGCTCCATCACCGGTCTGATTGCCCACGAAGCCTTCGGCCACGGGGTGGAAATGGATCAGTTTGTCAAGGATCGCGCCCTTGCCAAGGACTATGTGGGCAAATATGTGGCCTCTCCCGTAGTCAATATGCGGGACGGCGCCGCCTCCACCCTCAGCGTGGCATCCTACTTCTTTGACGACGACGGGGTTTTGGCCCATGACACCCAGATCATCAGGGAGGGCGTTCTGGTTACCGGCCTGTCCGATCTGGTGTCCGCCAGCGAGCTGGGCACGGAGCCAACGGGCAACGGCAGAAGAGAGTCCTACCGGCGGAAGGCCTATTCCCGCATGACCAACACCTTCTTTGAGAAGGGGACGGACAAGCTGGAGGATATGATCGCCTCCATCAAGCACGGCTATATGCTCTTCGAGACCAACAACGGCATGGAGGACCCGAAAAACTGGCAGATCCAGTGTACCGCCGAGTACGGCATTGAGATCGTGGACGGCAAGCTGACAGACCACTATGTGTCTCCCGTGGTGATGAGCGGCTCCGTTCCCGACCTGCTGAAGTCCGTTTCCATGGTTTCCGACGGCTTTGATGTAATCGGTCTGGGCTTCTGCGGCAAGGGCTATAAGGAGTGGGTTCGCGTCTCTGACGGCGGCCCCGCGTTGAAAGTGAGGGTGAAGCTGGGATGATTGAAAAAATTCTGAAGGCCAATGAAAAAATTGACGATTATCGGATCGTGACGAAAAAAACAGAATCCTATGAGGTATTTTTTGTCCATAAGACGGTGGAGACCGTCCGGGCAACGGATACCCTTTCCACGGATGTGACCGTCTATGTGAACCACGACGGTGTGATGGGAGATTCCTCCTTTGCGGTCTACCGTTCCATGACCCCGGCGGATATGGAGGCCAAGGTCAATGCCGCCGCGGACCGGGCGAGACTGGTTTCCAACCAGCCCTATCCGCTCCCCAGGGGCAATACCGGGGAGGAAGCCCTGAATTCCAATTTCACGGAGTATGAATTCTCCGAGCTGGCGGCGAAAATTGCGGATGCGGTCTATGCGGCGGACAAGCTGGAGGGCGGCAGTCTGAATGCGGTGGAGATTTTTATCTACCGGGATACGGTCAATGTCCGGAACTCTCAGGGCGTGAACCTGACGGAAACCAAGTATCATGCCATGATCGAAGCCATTCCCACCTGGAATCAGGGAAAGGAATCGGTGGAGCTGTATGAAAGCTACGAGTTTACGGAGTTCCAGCCGGAGAAGATCACGGCGGAAATCGCCGGGAAAATGGAAGAAGTCCGGGATCGTCAGAGGGCGGTGAAGCCGGAGATGCCCATGACCTGTAATGTGATTCTGAATCCCCATGAGATCAGCGCATGGATGAAGGAGCTGGTGGGATATCTGGATTATTCCGCCGTTTACTCCAAGTCCAACCCCAAAAAGGTGGGAGACGATCTCCAGCCCGAGGGAAGGGGCGACAAGCTGCAGGTGACCCTCCACGGCCGTCTGCCGGACAGCACCAATGCCGCCGCCTTTGACGCTGACGGCGTGAAAATGACCAGCCGGCAGGTGATCCGGGAGGGCAAGGTGGAAAGCTATTTCGGCACCAATCGGTTTGCCTCCTATCTTGGGCAGGAGCCTACCGGCGCTCTGCGCTGTCTGGAGGTGGGCGCGGGAACCCTTACCGATGCTCAGCGGGAGGAGAAGCCCTATCTGGAGTGCGTGTCCCTCTCCGGCCTGCAGGCGGATCTGATGAACGACTATCTGGGCGGCGAAATCCGTCTGGCCTACTATTTTGACGGGAAAAAGAAAATCCCGGTTACCGGGATTTCCATGAGTACCAAATTCAGCGACGCTTTGGAAGGGCTTCGCCTGTCCGGGGAGCTGACCAATGAGAATAACTATCAGGGGCCAAAATACGCGCTGATTCCTGATGTGGCAATTCTGTAACAACGAGGGGCTGTCAGCCCCTCGTTTTCAGCTTAGCAAGCCGCTCCTGCGCAGGAGGGGAACCAGTCTGGAGGCAAGGAGAACGGCGCAGACGATCTTGATTGCGTCGTAGGGCAGGTAGGCCAGACAGCCGATGGAAATGATCTTTCCAAGGGTGAATTTCCCCAGAATGAAGTACATATAGGGCAGACCCACCAGATACAGGACGACCAGACCGGCGACGCAGGCCACGGTCATTCTCAGCCAGAGCTGCTTCCAGGGGAGCTTGGCGGTGAGCAGACCGATGACAAAGGCCATCAGAATCAGACCGGGGAGGAAGCCGAAGGAGGGCATTGCAACGTAGGTCAGGCCGCCGGTTCGTCCGGCAAAGATGGGAAGCCCCGCCAGACCCAGAGCGACGTAGACAAACTGAGAGGCGGCGCCCCAATAGGGCCCCAGCAGCAGACCGGCCATACAGGCGAAGAAAACCTGGGTGGTAATGGAAAGCTCGCCTACGGGAATGGTGAGGACAACGGTGCCCACGGCGGTCAAGGCGGCGAAAAGCGCAGCCAGAATCATCCTGTTTATGCTTTTGTGTTTCATGGGGGGAGTCCCTTTCTTTGAAAATTGTTAACCAAATATTGAAAAATGGTTTACGATCATTTTAACAGAGAAACTTGAAAAGCGCAAGGAAAAACGTTAAAATATTTTTTCAAAAGTGGTTTACAATTTGGACTCCAGCGTGTATACTCAAAGAAAATCGAAAGGAAGCAGGTGGAGCTATGGGAAAAAGAGAGGTATTGGAGCTGCTGAAAGCGGGAGAATATATTTCCGGGGAGGAAATCGGCAGGACGCTGGGCATTTCCCGGGTGGCGGTATGCAAGATCATCGGAAAGCTGCGGGAGGAGGGCTGCCAGATTACGGCCACGCCCAATCGGGGCTACTGCCTGCAGATGCAGCCTCTGAGACAGTCCGGTCTGGATCAGCTTCTGCCGGATTGTCCATGGCGGGTGACGGTGTTGGAGCAGGTGGATTCCACCAACAACGCCCTGAAGCGGGACTGTGAGGCGGCCCACGGAACGGTTCTGGCCACCGGCCTGCAGACCGGCGGCAGGGGACGGCGGGGAAAGGTTTTCTCCTCCCCAAGGGGCGGCGTCTACCTGTCGGTGCTTCTGCGGCCGCAGGTGGAGGCGGATCAGCTTTTGCACATCACGCCCATGGCGGCGCTGGCGGTTCGCAGAGCCATTGCCGACTGCTGCGGCATTCCCGTGGGGATCAAATGGATCAACGATCTGGTCTATGAGGGGAAAAAGCTCTGCGGAATTTTGACGGAGCTGACCACAGAGGCGGGCTCCGGCCACTTGCAGAGCGTCATCATCGGCATCGGGGTGAACTGCAATACAGAAATTGAGAAGCTGCCGGAGGAAGTGCGGCCTATGGCAACCTCTCTGCGGCAGTTGACGGGAAAGCCCGTGGATCCCAATGCCCTGGCGGCAGCCATGGTACGCAGGCTTATGGAGATGGATCAGGGTCTGCTGAGGGAAAAAGAAGCCTGGCTCCGGGAATATGAAGCCGCCTGCGTCACAGTGGGGCAGCGGGTTCAGGTGATTATGGGGGACAGCCGCCGCCCCGCCACAGCCACGGGGATTGATGAAAACGGCGGGCTGTGCGTCCGGTGGGAAAACGGAGAAACGGCGGTGATCAGCACCGGCGAGGTTTCCGTCCGGGGAATGTATGGATATGTATGAGAA
>JAEDOJ010000239.1 GCA_016302015.1 Oscillospiraceae bacterium
CATCTGCATCTACGTTGCCATCGGTCAGAAGCGGTCTACCGTTGCCCAACTGGTGGACACCCTGGAAAAGAACGGCGCAATGGATTACACCATCGTGGTTTCCGCCACGGCCTCCGAGCTTGCGCCTCTGCAGTATATTGCCCCCTATTCCGGCTGTACCATGGGCGAGTATTTCATGGATCAGGGAAAGGACGCTCTGATCATCTATGACGACCTGTCCAAGCATGCGGTGGCCTACCGTGCCCTGTCTCTGCTGATCCGCCGTCCCCCCGGACGGGAGGCCTATCCCGGCGACGTGTTCTATCTCCACTCCAGACTGCTGGAGCGGGCTGCCCGTGTGGCGCCGGAGTACGGCGGCGGCTCTCTCACCGCCCTTCCCATCATTGAAACCCAGGCAGGCGACGTCTCTGCCTACATTCCTACCAACGTGATTTCCATCACCGACGGCCAGATTTATCTGGAATCCGAGCTCTTCCATGCCGGCGTCCGTCCTGCCATCAACCCCGGTATTTCCGTTTCCCGTGTAGGCGGCAGCGCACAGATCAAGGCCATGAAAAAGGTCGCCGGCCCGTTGAAGCTGATGTATTCCCAGTACCGTGAGCTGCAGTCCTTCGCCCAGTTCGGCTCCGATCTGGATGCGGATACCAAGTCCCGTCTGGAGCAGGGCGCAAGAATTGTGGAGGTTCTGAAGCAGAACCGAAACAGCCCGGTGGACGTGGCGCTGCAGGTGTGCATTATCTATGCGGTGACCAGAAATCTGCTGTCCAAGGTGCCTGTTGACAAGATCAGCAGCTTTGAGGAGACCCTCTTTGATTATCTGACGGTGCAGCGTCCCGCCATTTTGGACAGCATTCGCCAGACGAAGGAGCTGACCAAGGACAATGAGGCGGCTCTGCGTGAGGCCATTGCCTTCTGCGCGGACCAGTTCATCGCAAAGGAGTAAGCCATGTCCGGAGCGTCCATGAAACAAATCAAGACCCGGATCAAGAGCGTGGAAAGCACCCGGCAGATTACCAAGGCCATGGAGCTGGTTGCGACCTCCAAGCTTCGCAGGGCGAAGCAGAAGGTGGAAAATTCCAGACCCTACCATAAGGTGCTGCTGGAAGCCATTTCCTCTCTGCAAGCCGGTGTGGCGGAAAGCCCCACGGTCTTCGCCCTCCCCAGAGAGGTAAAGCGCACCTGCTATGTGGTCATTGCAGGCGACCGGGGACTGGCCGGCGGCTATAATGCCAACCTGTTCCGCATGGTCAGAGACCTGGCCGAGGGGACGGACTACTGCGTCCTGCCGGTGGGGAAAAAGTCCATGGAGCATTTTCACCGGCTGGGCGTGGATATGGTCAGCACCTATTTTGGCGTTACCGGCTCTGTGGGCATCGGCGACTGCGGCCAGATGGCGAAGCTGTTGTGTGACGGCTTCGCGGCGGGGAAATTCGACCGTGTGGTGGTGGCCTATACCAAGTTCCAGTCCATGCTGTCCCAGGTGCCTGTGTGTGAAGACCTGCTTCCCATCACCCTTTCGGAGGGGAAGATCAATCTCAACGCTCTGGTGGAGGGATCTGCGGAGGAGCTGATTGCCAGAATCGTGCCTCAGTACGTTTCCGGCATCCTGTTTTCCACCCTCTGCGAAGCGGAGGCATCCGAGCACGGCGCCCGCCGCACCGCCATGAACGCGGCAAACAAAAACGCAAGCGAGATCATTGACGGCCTTGTCCTGCACTATAACCGTGCCCGTCAGGCTGTCATTACCCAGGAAATCACCGAAATCGTATCCGGTGCGGAAGCACTGTGATCTATCAAAGGAGAAATCCGTATGCAAGAAAAGAATATCGGCCATGTTGTGCAGATCATCGGCCCGGTTCTGGATATTCGTTTTCGGAACGGCCACCTGCCGAATCTGCTCAACGCCATTGAAATTGAACAGGAGAACGGAAAGCTGGTCTGCGAGGTAGCACAGCAGCTGGGCGACGATGTGGTTCGCTGTATCGCCATGTCCTCCACGGACGGCATGGTTCGTGGGGTGGAGGCTGTGGATACCGGCGCTGCCATTAAGGTTCCTGTGGGCAAGGAAACGCTGGGCAGAGTCTTCAACCTGCTGGGTCGTGCCATTGACAACAAGCCCCAGCCCATCACCTGCGAAAAGTGGAGCATCCACCGGGATCCCCCTGCCTATGACGAGCAGGAGAGCACCACGGAGATTCTGGAAACCGGCATCAAGGTCGTTGACCTCATCGCTCCCTATGCAAAGGGCGGTAAGATCGGCCTCTTCGGCGGTGCGGGCGTTGGAAAGACGGTTCTGATCATGGAGCTGATCAACAACGTTGCCAAGCAGCACGGCGGTATTTCCGTCTTTGCCGGCGTGGG
>JAEDOJ010000240.1 GCA_016302015.1 Oscillospiraceae bacterium
TCCAAATATAAATAGTTTACAATATTTCCGGCAAAATGAAAAGAGGGATACGTAAATTCTTTTTCTGTCCGCAGGAAAGAAAGATTTTAAGTTATTTTACAAAATAAACCTTGCATCTCGTCCGTTCTGCGGGTATAATAAATTGAAGTATTTTGGGGATAGCCCAATTCTGGAGTCGAAAATGAAAAACATCAATCTGATCGTCTGGCTGACCCAATTGGGGATCTCCGTGGCGTTTCCTCTGGCCGGGTTTATTTTACTGGCCGTCTGGCTGCGCAGCCGGTTTGGTCTGGGACAATGGATCTTATGGGTCGGGATTGTTCTGGGAATTGCCGGGGCCATTGATGGGTTTCGCACTTCCCTGAAGGCAATGGAGCGCTTGTCCCAAGACAAGCAGGACAAGGAGCCTCCTCCCGTCTCTTTCAACGATCACGACTGAACCGGAGGTTATGCATGGATTCCCGCAAGCTCGTTTTTCAAGAAACCGCAATCGTTCTCATGGGACAGGCCGTTTGCATCGCCGCCATGTTCGGTATCTTTGCCCTTCTGGGCAGGTTCGATCTTTCCGTTCTCTGGGGCGGTCTGGCCGGCGGTGCCGTGGCGGTGCTGAATTTCTTCGTTATGGCCGTGTGTACCAATCTGGCGGCGGACAAGGCGGAGGCGCAGGATGTGGCCGGCGGCAAGAAGCTGATTCAGCTTTCCTACATCGGCCGTCTGCTTGTGATGTTCATCGTTCTGTTTGCCTGTGCCAAAAGCGGCCTGTTCAACCTGTTCGCCCTGCTGCTGCCGCTGATTTTTACCCGTCCCGTGTTGACCATTGCAGAATTTTTCAGAAAGTCAGGTGAAGCCAAGTCATGAATGTCAATGTCACCGGTCCCTATATTTATTTTACCATTCCCATTCTCGGTGGGATTTCCATCACCCAGACCACCGTTTCCTCGCTGATCGTCACCATTTTGATCTGCTGGGCCTGTGTGTACTTCGGGAAGCATCTGAAGAAGCGTCCCGACGGCAAGCAGGTGCTGGTGGAAAAAGGGGTGATGATGCTCCGCAACATGGTGGTGGAATCCATGGGCGAACACAATGCCCACTGGACGCCGTTTATCGGTACCATTTTCCTGTCCTCCATCTGCGGCTCCTTCATCGGCCTGACGGGCTTTCTCCGCTCCTCCACGGCGGACTTAAGCTGTACCCTGGTGTGGGCCCTGATGGTCACCGCCATCATCTGGTACAATAATATTAAGAACAACGGCTTTCTCGGCTGGCTGAAGGGCTTCACCGAGCCCATCGTGGTCATGACCCCCATGAACGTGATCTCCGAGATCGCCCAGCCCATCTCCATGGCCTTCCGTCACTTCGGCAACATCGCCGGCGGCGGTGTCATCACCACCCTGATCTACACCTCCCTGAGCATGGCCTCCGCCGCGGTCCTGAAGCTCCTGACCGCAAGCGGCTGGATTGTGTCCACCGTGCTGCTGGTCGCGGGGGCGGGACTGATTTTCTGGTGGTACCGCCGCAAGGGCAAAGCAAAGCTGTTTTTCGGCATTGTCTGCGCCGTGCTGGGCTTCTTCGGTCTGCTGGAGGCCCTTGGGATTCTTTCCGGCGTTCCCGTGCTGGCTTACGGAATCCCCGCGGTACTCAGCTGCTACTTTGACCTCTTCTCCGGATTTGTCCAGGCCTATGTGTTCACCCTGCTCACCATGGTCTACATTTCCACTTCCCTGCCGGAACCCAAGGATTCCCAGGCAGCCTGAACTTGTTAACCCAAAAAGTTAAAGATAAAAAATCACTTAGGAGGAACTTATTATGGATTTAGCATCTGCAATCGCAATCGCTGGCAAGGCCATCGGCGCGGGACTGTGCATGGGTATCGGAGCCATCGGCCCCGGTGTCGGTGAAGGTACCGCCGTTGCCCACGCTCTGGACGGCATGGCCCGTCAGCCCGAAGCAACCGGCGCCCTGCGCAGCAACATGATCATGGGCTGCGCCATCGCCGAGACCACCGGTATCTACTCCCTGATCATCGCCTTCCTGATTCTGTTCCTGCTGTAATTCCTTTCCATTTCCGATAGAAAGGAGCAACGCAAGTGTTTGAATCATTTTTGGGTGTCAACCCCTGGACTGCGCTGTTCATTCTGCTCAATACCCTGACCATCTTCTTTGTGGCGAAGAAATTCCTGTTTAAGCCCGTTATGAAGATCATTTCCGACCGTCAGAAGGAGATTGACGATCTGTACGCCGATGCCGGCGCCGCCAAGGAGCAGGCCCGGCAGCTCCAGGAAAGCTATCAGCAGAAGCTGAACGCTGCCCAGGAGACCTCTGACCGGATCGTGAAGGAGGC
>JAEDOJ010000241.1 GCA_016302015.1 Oscillospiraceae bacterium
GCAAGCTCGTCCAGGGTGATGTTCTGGTGGGTGTGGGAGGCGATGTATTGGATGCAGTGCCGTACAACGGGCGGATATTTGGCAGAACTTTTGGTTTTCTGCACCAGGGCCGCATAGTCCAGCGTGGTCTGAAACAGAATTTTGAAAATGGCCACTTCGCTGCTGGATTCGTCGATTTTCATGATGGCGCTGTCGCTTCGGGCATAGCACTCAATTTCCGGCGCCCCGCCCAGCATAGCGGTGCGGCAGGCCAGCGCAATGCCGGAAGCCGTATTGTATTTCAGCTGCCGCAGCCGGTCTTTGGAGGTTTTTCCCATGGCCAGGCGCAAATCCGGCATTTTGACCATGCCGGTCAGGCAGAATTCTGCCAATTCCCTGGGCTTCCCTTCCAGAACATAGCGCAGCAATATCCGCTCCAGCATGAAGGGCATACGCTGAAAATCGTTTTCCCGCTCGGCAAAAACCGCCTCGTCCCCTTCTTTTTCCAAAAAAACTACCCGGTCAATCAGCTGTTTAATCATATCTTCTCCCCAACCTTGCGAATTGTGCAGAATCGTGACAAACTGTGCAGGATGATAGTATCACAGATTTTGTAAAAAAGCTATAATTAATTTGCGGAAATATGCTGTATTTTCAGCATTGTTCGCAAAATTTGTTGGAGGGAGATTTATGGAGAACGCAACGACCAAAACGTTGAAAGACTACAAGCAGCAAGGAAAAGCCCGTGCGGCCGACTATTTAAGCCGCAAGCGCGCGGCCAAAGGCGCTCAGCGCAAGGAGATCGCTTCCGAACAGAAACAGAAGATCCGCGACTGGAAGAAAAATCTGCCTGCTCTGGAAAAGAAGGAGCGGAAGGCCCAGAAGAAGGCCTACAAGGCCTATAAGCACCGCCTGCACCGCACCCGCACCATGGTCTGCTGGGCGGCAGTGCTCTGCGTTCTGATCCTCATTGGCTGCATGGTGCAGCCGCTGGCGCATAACATCGGCGCCATTATGTCCCTGACCTATACCGACCAGACGCCTGAGGCCCAGTCGGCCCGGGAGGCGGGACTGGCCTTTGCTCCCCAGATCTCTGACGAGGGCATTGTCCTGCTGAAAAATGAAAATGATCTCCTGCCCCTGGAGAACAAAAAGGTCAACATTTTCGGCGACGACGCCTACAACTTCAAGTACAGCGGCGGCGGCTCCGGCGCGGTGGATCTGACCAACTGCGTGACTTTGTTCCAGGGCCTGGAGATGGCCGGAATTGAATACAACCCCCAGCTGCACAAGCTGTATGAGGACATGGGAAACGACGCCGGCGATACCGGCAGCAATAATATTGTTTCCATGATGTTCTCCTTCCTCTTCGGCGCAAAGACAGAAGACACCAGCAGCAACGAATTTCTCACCGAAGAGGTGCTGGAAAGCGCCAAAAGCTATTCCGATCAGGCCATTGTGGTTCTGAGCAATGACGCGGTGGAATCCTCCGACTGCTCTCTGGAGGCCCTGAAGCTGACCCCCAACCGCCGGGAGCTGATCCGGATCGTGGCGGAGAATTTTGAGCATGTGATCGTCATTGTCAACGTGGGCAACGCCACTGAGCTGGGCATTGTGGACGAATACGACTCCATTGAAGGCGTGGTCTGGACCGGCATCCCCGGCACCCAGGGCTGTGTATCTCTGGGCAAGGTCCTTACCGGCGAAATCAATCCCTCCGGCCGTCTGGTGGACACCTATGCTTACGATGTCAGCAGCGCTCCGGCTTCGGAGAACTTCGGCGACTACAAGTATACCAATCTGGAGGGCATGTCCTTCATCAACTACAACGAGGGCATCTATATCGGCTATCGTTACTACGAAACCCGCTACGCCGGCGATGAAAATGGCTACCGCAGCGCGGTTCAGTATCCCTTCGGCTACGGCCTGAGCTACACCAGCTTTGATTGGGAAACCGCGGACTTCCGGATCGAGGACGAAACCGTCACCTGGGAGGTCAAGGTCACCAATACGGGCGATACGGCGGGCAAGGACGTGGTGGAGCTGTACTTCACCGCCCCCTATATCCCCGGCGGGATCGAAAAATCCGCCATTGAACTGGCAGCCTATGATAAGACCGCCCTTCTGGCTCCAGGCGAGAGCGAGACTCTGACCCTCAGCTTCCCCCTGCGGGATATGTCCAGCTATGATATGGTCGAAAACCAGGCGTATGTGCTGGATGCCGGCACCTACGAGATCAAGCTGGGCCGCAATGTCCACGACATTGTGGAGACGCAGACCTATGAAGTTCCGGAAACGGTGGTCTATGACACCGACGAAGTGACCGGTAC
>JAEDOJ010000242.1 GCA_016302015.1 Oscillospiraceae bacterium
CGCATACATGGCGGAGTTGGTGGGGAAGCCGCAGTCCACGCCGGAAGCCGCAACAAAGCCGGCGGTATAATCCGACCATATGCCGTTATCATAATAGGTACTCGGACAGGTGTACTCACATTTCCAGCCGTAGTGTCCGGTTTCGCTGATTCCCGCATCGCTGCGGAGGAAATTCACATGGGACACAGACGTGAAGTCATCGGGCACAGGATCGTCCCAGGTGACATCCACATGATACCAGTTTCCGCCCAACTGCACCACGTTCCAGACGTGATCCATAATTTCGCTTAACGCATAGCTGACAGGCACACCCACCTGCTGCATCAGGGCGTAGTAGAGCATGGTGTAAGCCTGACAGACGCCGGTTTCCTGCACCATGAGGTTGTAGGCGTCATAGATCGCCTGATCCTTCTGGCTTGCGTCATAAAACCGCATATCATAGGAATAGTGATCCACCATGTAGTCATGGAGATAGATCAGCTTCTGGAGGCTGTTCCAGTTAGGATCCACCCCGGACATGATCTCCGCAATCTTGGTATTATAGGTATTTTTCGCCTGAGCAAGCTGGCTCATGGGAATGATATAGTCGATTTCTATCTTTGTGGCATAGCCGTATCCGTTGTAGTAGTAAATAAAATAATAATTCACATAAAAAAATTCCGGGTGGGTGTCCATCACGTGCATATAGACATCTTCCAACTCCGTGGGGGTCACCCGGAAGGCGTAGATGTCCAGCTCCGGGAGGCATCTGTTCATCGCGTCAACCAAGGCCGCCTCAAGACCGGAGTAGGACTTCAGGCTTTTGCCGCTGACCGGCTGGTAGCCCAGTCCGCCGGCTCTCAAAGGCAGGTTGCCCGAGGTGGGGTCAGGCTCAAAAAATGCCCTTGTTTCCAGTTCCTCTGCAAGCACCATGGAGCTGAGAGAAAACACCAGCGCCAAAGTCAGCAGAATTGCGATCATCCGTCTCATAAAATCTCTCCTTTTTTCTTTTTCCACAAAAATTATACCATGCCGCCGAAGAAGAAGTCAAGGAAATTTCCTCCAGCCACGGGAAGAAAAACATAATCCTTCCCCGTCGCAGGGAAGGATTCGTCTCATTGGAGAAAGAGAAAAATCGCCAGGGTCATAATTATGGTCGACGACTCCTCTCCCCCTTCGCAGATCAGCAGGATCAGGATCAGCAGAACAAGCAAATCCCCCGTGTCCATTCCGGGAAAGAGCTTCTCCAAAAAGGGAATGCGGTATTGGGGAGGCGGCGGGGGTGGCGTTTTTTCCGGGCAGGAAGCCTTCTTTTCTTCCGGCGGAGGAGCCGCCTTTTCCGGTTTCGGCAAAGGAGGCGGCGCAGGCTTTGGGGTTGGCTTTTGCGTTTGTATCGTCTGTCGCTGGTACTGACCGTTTCCGGTGGGCATATACCGATGATACACCTTTATTTTCCTCCTTTCCCCCCAAATTGTCCCAGCGCCGCTCCCGCCAGATGAGACACCCGGGCAATCTGCAGCGCCTGATCAATCTTCCATCGCCGCTCCGGCGCAAGATAGGGCTTCAGTGCGGCAAGCAGCGCCTCCTGCTTGCCGTCTGATTTCCTCGCCTGCTGCATCATGGAAAAAACCGTTTTGAGAAATTTGTCATCCTGGGGCGGAGCGGGAGGCTCCGCCTGTTCCTTGGGCGGCTCCGGCGACATTCCGAAGGACTGCGCCAGAGATAAAATCTGCGCCATACTGTCGGGATCGTTGAGAATCTGTTGGAGTTTGTCCTCCAGTCCGTCCGTAGCCATCACCTACTTCCCGTTGAGCTTCTGCAGCAGCTCATCCGCCTCCGGGTCTTCCATGATCGGTTTCAGCAGATCCTTCGCGCCGGCGGCGTTCCCCTTTTGAAACTCTGCCGCCGCCGCCTGCATCCGCTTCCCGCCGTCCCGGTTCAGCAGAGCCATCAGACGCTTCCCCTCCGGAGAGGTTAGCATCCGGCGAACCTGTTCCGGGGAAAATTGCAGTTTTTTTGATGAATCTTCCATGATGGAGTTGCCTCCCTTTCCGAAATTTAGTATAATAGGCTTACCATCATAGTATATGCACCACGTCAGGAAAGGGTGACAGCATGAAAATCCTTGTATTATCCGATTCCCACGGAGCGCTCCTGCCTCTGGAGGAGGCGGTAACGAGAGAACATCCGGATGCCATCGTCCATCTGGGAGACCACGCCGCCGATGCTGAGCGGCTGAGCCGGCAGTTTTCCAACCTGCCCCTGTGCTACGTCCGGGGGAACTGCGATTTTTCCGCCTTTGATGTCCCGGACGAGGCTCTGTTCA
>JAEDOJ010000243.1 GCA_016302015.1 Oscillospiraceae bacterium
GGAGAGAGGAAGGATGACAGTATGTACTTTTTTCGGGCATCGGGACTGTCCGGAATCGATAAAACCTCACCTGCGGGAGGTGGTGACGGATTTGATCATCAACAAGGGCGTTGACACCTTCTATGTGGGGCATCAAGGGCGGTTCGATGCCATTGTGCGCCGTGTCCTGGGGGAATTGGAACAGGTGTACCCGGAGATTTCCTATGCTGTGGTGCTGGCGTATCTGCCGATTGAGAAAAGGGAAGAGGATGACTATTCCGACACCCTCCTCCCGGAGGGCATCGAGGTTGTCCATCCCCGCTTCGCCATCTCCTGGCGCAACCAATGGATGCTGAAGCGGGCGGACTTCGTGGTGACCTACATCACCCACTCCTGGGGCGGGGCGGCGAGATATGTGGAGAAAGCAAAGCGGGCGGGGAAAACCGTGGTCAATCTATTCTCCTCGTGACCGTCTCCCTTTGCTTTGTAATGAAAGTCAAAATTCTGCAAAGCAGAAATAGAAAAAAGCAAAGAAAATTGCTTCATATATTTCATGATTTAAATCGTGAAATATACAAAGAGATTACACGAAATTTTGACGGTTACGGATTTTTTGACAATATGAGATCCTTCGTCAGTTAAGTGGATTCTCAACTAACGAAGGATCTTTGCTTAAAAACGATTCAGCGTTGCCTCTGCACGGGAGGTGCCAGCATCGGAAAGGACAAAGGTTCCGTTTGTGCCTGTGATAATACCGCCTTGTGTCTGGGCGTATTCAACGCCCAAGGCAAGCTGAGACAGGACATTACCGCCCAGCCGGGTATAGCCCAGCTTTCTGGCGGTTTCCCGGAGCAAGTCCTCCTGCGCCATGCTGACCTGTTCATACAGGACGGCATAAATGGCATTGGCGACCTCCTGCACGGGAACCTCCCGCACATCCCGACGATTTTCCCCCTCGCCGCTGACCCGGAAGCCCGCATAGGCATCAGGCTCCTGATCCTGCCGCCAGTAGAATACCACATCCTCCTGTTTTGTCGTCTTGGGATTCATCCGCTCCAGGACCAGACCCAGATGCCCTTGGATTCTGCTGCCCGCCCGGGCAATTCCATAGCTTTGCACCACTCTCCTGATGAGGGTAGACTGACTGACAGGGGCTTCGGCATGGATCACCGATGCCAGCCTTTTTTGAATATCCCGGATGAACCGGGGCTCGGTGAATAAATCTGAAGACAGGGGGGTTACAGGTAACGTTGCGGCCTTGTAAACCGGCGGGGCTTTCACCGCGACAGGCGCATTGCTTCCCAGCTTGACAGCCGGGGCTTCCGGAAGGACTGCTTCCGGAGTATGGGCAGGTTCTGCCGCACCGCTCCGGATCTCCTCCAGCCTGCGCAGAATCCGATCAATTTCCTTTTGACGGTTATCCCACCAATCCATACACCAGATGCGGAGAATATTCCAGCCCAGACCGGTCAGGACGCTGATTTGGGCGATTTCCCGGTCACGGGTGGTCTTGGCTGTGGAATATCCGTTTCCGTCCAGCAGGATGCCCAGAAGATACTCTCCGGGCTTCTCCGGATCGACCACACCAATATCAATGCGGTATTCCGACCGGCCAACCCCAAGGTCAGTCTCAAAGCCCTTTTCCTCCAAAGCCTGACAGATGGCGGCGGCGACGCCGTCCTCCTGCTTCGTCTGCAATGCCGCTTCCCCCAAGGCAAGGGTTCTGCCCTCCGCATATTCCAAAAAGCTCCGCAGAGCGGCAACGCCCTCCGCCTTGGTGCGGTTCAAGTCCAACTGCTCAGAGCGCAGGGTGGAGAATACCATCATTTCACACCGGGCACGGGACACCGCCACATTCAGCCGCCGCCAACCGCCGTCACGGTTCAGCGGGCCGAAGTTCATATAGACCTTGCCGTTTTCGTCCGGGCCAAAGCCGATGGAGAACAGAATCACATCCCGTTCATCACCCTGAACGTTTTCCAGATTTTTAATAAACAGCGGCTCTTCCACGCCGTAGACCCACTTTTCCAGCTGGGCGTCCCGGGTACAGGCTTCGTTCAGCAGGTCGTCAATGAGATGCTGCTGGGCAATGTTGAAGGTCACAACACCAAGGCTCTGCCCGGAAAGCGCCGGGTCCTTGTATCTGCGCTGAATTTCCGCCACAACCGCTTCGGCCTCTGCCCGGTTCGTGCGGGTTCTGCCCCGGTCAAACACACCGTCCACATGGACAAGGCGTACCTTGGATTCCCGGTCATTGACGGAGGGGAAGGTGAGCAGTTTGTTTTCATAGAACTGACTGTTGCTAAAGGCAATCAGACTCTCAT
>JAEDOJ010000244.1 GCA_016302015.1 Oscillospiraceae bacterium
TCCGCTTCCGAAGAGAAAGCCCTGTCCTCCAGCCTGGAATGGGCGGCGGATGCCGCGCTGTGCATTGTCCGTGACGGTGTCCAGGAGGCAGCCAACCGGTTCAACGGAAAAAGCGCAAATTAATGCATATCTTGTCAAATCGCCACGGAAAGGGGAGGTATCTTCCCCTTTCCGCGTTGTCGCGTGGAGAAAAAACGCCATTGTGAGGAAATGCCATGGAAAAGCTTCTGCATGTTCCGAATACCATCCCCGAATATACCGCCGCGCTTCAGGCCATCACCCGACGGGAATCCGCCGCCATTACCGGAATCGGGCAGATTAACCGCAGTCATCTCATTGCAGGCTTGCGGCAGGATCTGACATGCCCCATTGTTGTCATCTGTCAGGACGACATGTCCGCCAAACGGCTCCAGGAGGAACTGAAAGCGTTTCTGGGAGAGACGCCGCCCATTCTCCCCAGTCGGGAACTGACGCTTTACGACACCGCTGTGGTATCCAGAGCCTGGGAACAGAAACGGCTGCGGCAGTTGTACGAGCTGGGTCTGGGCCGGACACCCCTGCAAATACTGACCTGGGAATCTCTGAGCCAGCGAACCATGCCCCGGCAGGTATTGGAGCAGGCTGCCTTCACGTTGGAGGTTGGACAGGAATACCCGTTGGAAACTCTGTTACAGCGTCTCAGCGCGGCGGGCTACAGCCGCTGCGGCATGGTGGAAGGTCCCGGTCAGTTCGCCGTCCGGGGCGGAATTCTGGATATTTTCTCTCCCGCCGCTGAGCAGCCCTTCCGCGCGGAATTTTTCGGTGATGAACTGGATACCATGGGCTATTTCGACCCGGCAACCCAGCGCAGAACGGAGAATACGGAGCTGGTGACGGTGCTTCCCGTGGCGGAAACCCAGCCCAGTCTGCACCCAAGAGGCATTTCCGGTCTGTGCAAAGATCTGCAAGCCATGATCGCCCGGCAAAAGCGGCGCAAAAACATCAATGAAGCTCTGATCTCCACTCTGGAAAAAGATCTGGAAAAGTACGAAAACGGCGTCCATCATCCGGCATCCGACCGGTATATGGCTCTGATTTATCCGGAAGCAGCCACCGCCATGCAGTATATTCCCTCCAACGCGGTGGTTGTGGTCTGTGACCATGGAAACCTCCACCGTGCCGCCCGCGCCAGAACCGACGAAATTGGCATGCAGTTGGACAGTATGCTCCAATCCGGCCTGATTGCGGGTGAACTGTGCGACTTTGTCTGTCAGTGGGAGGATTTCTGTGACGAACTGTCCCGGAAAACCGTCTTATATATGGATTCCTTCGGTGGCTCCTCCTACCCGGAGGACTGCGCCCCAAAGCATTTGCTGCCCATGACCGCCAAACAGTTGCCCAGCTACGGCGGCAATCTGGAAACCGCCGTCAGCGATTTGAGCCACTATCAGAAAATGGAATTCCGCTCCCTGGTACTCTGCGGTACCCGCCGCCGGGCGGAGCTGCTGCAGGAAATGCTGCGCTCCAAGGGGCTGTCCGCTTTCCTCTGTATTCCTCTGGATACCATGCCCAAAGAGGGGCAGATTCTCCTCACCGACGGCACTCTTCCCTTCGGCATGGAATATCCCAATTCCAAGCTGGCTGTTCTGACGGAGGGTCAGCTCCTGGCCAAGAGCGAACCGAAACGGCGGGCGGCGAAAAAAACTGCCACCAACCGGCAGAAGCTGAACTCCTTCACCGATCTGACCCCCGGCGATCTGGTGGTTCATGACAATTACGGCATCGGCCGGTTTATCGCCATGGAACAGATCCGGGTGGACGGGGCCATCAAGGACTATATCAAAATCGCCTACCAGGGCTCCGATACCCTGTTTGTTCCAGCCACTCAGTTGGATCTGGTGAGCAAATATATCGGAGGCGGCGGGGAAGATACCAACGTCCGCCTGAACAAAATCGGCTCCGACGCCTGGCAGAAAACAAAAGCGAAAGCCAGAAAAGCCGCCAAGGATATGGCCGGTGAGCTGATTCAGCTTTACGCCGCCCGGAAACGGCAGCAGGGCTTCGCCTTCGCCGCCGATTCCCCCTGGCAGAAGGAATTTGAAGACAATTTCCCCTATCCGGAAACTGACGATCAGCTTCGCTGCATTGCCGATATCAAGCGGGATATGGAATCCCCCGCCCCCATGGATCGGCTTCTCTGCGGTGACGTGGGCTTCGGCAAAACGGAGGTTGCCCTGCGGGCCGCCATGAAAGCCATGATGGACGGCAAGCAGGCCGCCATTCTGGTGCCCACCACGGTGCTGGCCCAGCAGCA
>JAEDOJ010000245.1 GCA_016302015.1 Oscillospiraceae bacterium
CCCGCACCTGGTGATCACAGCCCCTTCACAGGCTCATCCGGAGCCCCCGCCGCCGGCGGGGGCTCCGCTTTTGTATACAAAAAGGCCCGCGCCGGGGGTCTGGACAGAAAAACGGAAATGTGCTATACTGTCAACGCAAATGCGGGCATAGTACATCGGCTAGTATAACAGCCTTCCAAGCTGTGGAGGTGGGTTCGATTCCCATTGCCCGCTCCACGAATAAAACGGCAGTCCATTTTAAGGACTGCCGTTTTATTGTCCAAAGAATACCACCGGCTTCGCCGGTGGTTATGACTCAGAAAAGGACTTCATCAACAGGGAAAATGTTAAAAATCACCTTGTTGATAGGGGAAAAGTCCCGTGGTATAATCAGTCCATCCACAAATCAGAAAGGGGTATTAAAAATGCCGATTGAAGTCATTATTGCGATTGTCGCTGTTATCGCGTGGAGAATCATTGCAGGATTGAAGATCCCCGTCCTGAGTCCGCTGCTGCGCGGAATCTGGAATCTTTGCTTTAAGTTTACATCCTTCATTCCCTTCTTCGGCTGGGCGGCACACTTCATCATTGCGGACACCGCAAAGGAGAAGAAGGAAAAGGAAGAACTGATCGAGGTCGGTGACACCATGGACGGTATGGTCAACGCACCCTGGTCCAGCGGCTACACGCCCAATTCCGGCAGCGGCTCCATCCAGACCGGCGATACGTTCCGCGATTCCGATGGCAACAGCTACCGCGCCCGCCGTGAGGGCCATCTGGTCTACCTGACCAGCAGCAATGGCAAGGAAGTGGTCGTCGATACCGACTTTGCCGACGTCGATGGCAAGAGCAGCTTTACCTACGACGGCGTGCATTTCAACAGATAAAGGGCGGACATCCTGCACAACCGAATACATGAAAACCGGGAAAGGCGTTGCCTTTCCCGGTTTCGTTTGTTATTCCTCCGCCCGGAGGGGGATCGTCATATCGCATTCCCACAGGAAGCTGATTCTATGGAGTTTGACCCGGATGCCGGACAGATCGACGGCACAGCTGCATTCATATCCGGCGATCCCGTCCTGCGAGACGACTTCATTGGTGGAGAGGAGGGTATTTTCGGGAATGATTTGGGTACCGTCCGGTATGAAAATAAAATTGACGGACAGCAGCTGATAGGCACTGGAAATATCCACTTCTCTGGGAACCCACCAACGGTACAGACCTTCCTGCGTCTGCTCCAGTGTCTGGACGGCACCAAAGGTAACGGTACCTCCGGGAACTGTGATCGTGACGGCTTCTCCATCGGTGTAGGAGAGCGGTGTCCAGATGTTTTCTTTCGTGTACTCCGTCAGATCTCTGGAAACGAAAACGAAGGGGATGTGCAGCGTATATTCTCCCGGTTCTGCTTCACCGAAATCCCACTCGTAAAAGTCGGTGGAGACCTGTTCCGGATTTTTGACGATGGAGCCGGTGAGTACCGTTCCGTCTTCGGCGGTGGCGGTAACATCACCGGAAAGCCCGAACTGATATTTCATGTAATGGAAGGTCAGCATGGGGTCGATGGTGTAATTCTCGGGATCGAGGGGGTAGATCTGCACATACAGGTGACCGTCCTCGATCCGGGGCAGGGCGTAAAAGCCGCCGTTTTCGGTGACAACAGAGCAGCCCGTCTGCTCCGGCTTCTGCGTCTGCGCTTCCGACAGCCGGAAGCGGATCTGCGCCCCGTCAAACAGAATCACACAGATCAGGCCCTCCTCATCCTGGATCAGCTGGGGGTCGTACAGGACATAGGTGACGGTAAATTTGCCGGATTCCCAATCACAATCGTCGCTACCATAATACAGTTTGCCGCCGATTCCGTCGCCCAGCTGCGCATCTTCAAACCATGACCTGCCGTAGTTATCCTTTATAATCACATGGACGTCGGTATTGGGATCCGTCCATTCAAACAGGATCCGGATATCCATGACGCCGTCCCGGAGCCAGGCGTCCGCAACGGTGATTTGGAAATGGTCGCTCTGAATCGTTTCGACATCCGAAAGCACATACTGCGTTGTGCTGGGATCGGTTTGGACGCCGTAGCCTGGAATAATGCCAAAATACCGCAGCGCGATATAGGCGCAGGCGGCCAGTGCTGCCAGCAGGGCCAGGATCAGCGCGGTGATCAGTGCCTTTTTCAGGGCCGCCAGACTTCTCTGGTGGCGTTTTTTTGTGGCTTCATAGCTGATGCCCAGGGAGTTTGCAATCTCCTGCAGGGATTTTCCCTGGTAATACTTCATGCGGATCAG
>JAEDOJ010000033.1 GCA_016302015.1 Oscillospiraceae bacterium
CTGCACCGATGCCGACGTGGACGGCTACCAGATCCGCACCCTGATCCTGACCATGCTCTACCGTCTGGTGCCCACCCTGATCCGGGAGGGCTATGTCTATATCGCCGAGTCTCCTCTGTTTGAGATCAATACCAAAGAGAAAACCTGGTTTGCCTACTCTGAGGCGGAAAAAGCGGAAATTCTTGCCCAACTGGGGGACGAAAAATATACGGTGGCCCGGTCCAAGGGTCTTGGCGAAAACGACCCGGAGATGATGGCTCTGACCACCATGAATCCCGCCACCCGGCGGATGATCAAGGTCATGCCGGAGGATGCGGAGAAAACCGCCCTCTATTTTGACCTGCTGCTGGGAGATAACCTTGCGGGGAGAAAAGACTATATTGCGGAAAACGGCAGCCAGTATCTGGATCTGGCTGACCTGTCGTAAAGGAGGGAGCTGCTGTGGCACGGAAGAAAAAAGAACCGAAAAAGGCGCAGACGCTGGACGCCTCCCGGGTGGAGGGACTTCGGGCGGAGGTGCTGGAACAGCCCATCACGGACACCCTGACGGTGAATTATATGCCCTACGCCATGAGCGTGATTGTGTCCAGAGCCATCCCGGAGATCGACGGCTTTAAGCCCTCCCACCGGAAGCTGCTGTATACCATGTATACCATGGGTCTGCTCAACAAGGAAAGAACCAAGTCCGCCAATATTGTAGGTCAGACCATGCACCTGAACCCCCACGGCGACGCCGCGATCTATGAAACCATGGTGCGCCTGTCCAGGGGAAACGAGACCCTGCTGATGCCCTTTGTGGATTCCAAGGGCAACTTTGGCAAAATTTATTCCAGAGATACCGCCTATGCCGCCTCCCGGTATACGGAGGCCAAGCTGGCGCCCATCTGCAGGGAAATTTTCCGGGATATTGACAGCGAGACGGTGGATTTCGTGGACAACTACGACAATACCACCAGGGAGCCGACCCTTCTGCCTACGGCTTACCCCAATGTGCTGGTGTCCGCCAATATGGGCATTGCCGTGGGCATGGCCAGCAATATCTGCGGCTTTAACCTCCGGGAGGTCTGTAAGGCCACGGCGGCGTGGATCAGGAATCCCAACTGCGATTTGCTGGAGTATATGCCCGCCCCGGATTTCTCCACCGGAGGGGAGATTCTCTACAATGCCGAGGAAATGGCGGAGGTCTATCGAACCGGCAGAGGATCTGTGAAGCTTCGGGGCCGGTGGCGGTATGTGAAGGAAGAAAATCTCATTGAAATCTATGAGATTCCCTATACCACCACGGTGGAGGCCATCATTGATAAGGTGGCGGAGCTTTGCAAGGCGGGAAAAATTCGGGAAATTTCCGATATCCGTGACGAAACCGACCTGTCCGGTCTGAAGCTGACCATGGACTTAAAGCGGGGGGTAGACCCGGAGAAGCTGATGCAGAAGCTGATGCGGCTGACGCCCCTGCAGGATTCCTTTGGGTGCAACTTCAATATTCTGATTGCCGGGATGCCCAGAGTTCTGGGGGTAGGGGAGATTATTGAGGAATGGACAGCCTGGAGGACAGAGTGCGTCCGCCGGAGAGTCTTTTTCCAGAAACGGAAAAAGTCCGAAAAGCTCCATTTGCTCAAGGGTCTGAAGCGGATTCTGCTGGATATCGACAAGGCCATCCGCATCATTCGGGAGACGGAATCCGACGCGGAGGTAGTTCCCAACCTGATGATCGGCTTTGGTATTGACCAGCTTCAGGCGGAATTCGTGGCGGAAATCAAGCTCCGGAACATCAACAAGGAATATATCCTGAAGAGAACCCAGGAGGTAGACTCCCTGGAGAAGGAAATCGGGGAATTGGAGGATATTCTGAAAAGCGAACGGAAGGTTCGGAATATCATTGTCAAGGAACTGGAGGAAATCGGGGAGAAATACGGTGAAGACCGGCGAACCGGTCTGATCTATGACCATGAGGTCGCCGTGGAAGAGGAAGAGGAGGCAACGCCGGATTATCCTGTCACGGTCTTTGTCTCCAAGGAGGGCTATTTCAAGAAGATTACCCCTCAATCCCTTCGGATGTCCGGGGAACAGAAGTTCAAGGAAGGCGACAGCCTGAGCTTCTCTCTGGAAACCACCAATCATGCGGAATTTCTGGTTTTTACCGACAAATGTCAGGTTTACAAGGCTCGCTGTTCCGACTTTGAGGACAGCAAGGCGTCCCTGCTGGGGGACTTTCTCCCCGGAAAGCTGGGCTTTGACGAGGGCGAGACGGTCTTTGCGGTCTGCTTCCCCGGAGACTATTCCGGCAATATGCTCTTTGTCTATGAAAACGGCAAGGTTGCCAAGGTGGAGCTGACCGCCTATGCCACGAAATCCAACCGCCGGAAGCTCACCGGAGCTTACAGCGATAAGAGTCCGCTGAAGTCTGTGCTCCTGCTGAAGGAGGACGCGCAGGTGGCGCTGTACTCCACGGAAGGCCGTGCGCTGATTTTCTCCACGGCTCAGCTTGCGCCGAAGGCGACCCGCTCCACCCAGGGCGTTGCCGTCCTGACCCTGAAGCGGAAGGCGCTGCTCCACCGGGCGGTGGTGCTGGAGCAAAGCGGCATTGTCAATGTTTCCCGGTATCGGGTCAAAACCATCCCCGCGGCGGGAGCCCTCCTGAAGGAAGAGGACGGGGAAGAAAAGCAGATCACAATGGAGTTGTAATTATGATAGTACGAAGCAAAAAAGAGATCATTCGGAATATGCTGATGATTATTCTCGGCAGCGCAACCTTTTCTCTGGGCTTTGACCTGTTTCTGGACCCCAACGGCATCACCTGCGGCGGCGTTTCCGGTATCGCTCAGTTGGTGATCTATTCCATGGATCAGCCGGTGATCACCATCGGCGTCCTCAGCGCCCTGATCAACGTCCCCCTCTTCCTGCTGGGGTATAAGAATATCGGGAAATACTTCTTCTTCTCCTCCCTGCTGGGCATGGTGGTAACCTCCGTCTGCTTTGACCTGTTTGCGGCGGTGATCCCTGTGCCGGAGGTTGACCCTCTGCTGGCGGCGATTTTCGGCGGCGTGATGATCGGCGCCGGTCTGGGCCTGGTCTTCCTGGCCGGCGCCTCCACCGGCGGCACGGATATTGTGGCCCGGCTGATGAAGCTGAAGCTGAGAAACTTCCCCATCGGCAAGCTCCTGCTCTGCATGGATCTCTGCATCGCCGCCGCGCTGGGCTTCATCTACGGAGAGTTTACCAGCGTGCTTTACAGCATTGTGGCGCTGTATCTCTGCTCCGCGGTGCTGGATAAGGTGGTTTACGGCATGGACTTTGCCAAGGTGGCGCTGATCATCACGGAGAAGCACGAGGAAATTTCCAAGGCCATCTGTGATAAACTGGATCGGGGCGTGACCCTCCTGCGGGGCATGGGCTACTATGTCCGGGAGGATAAATTGGTGGTGCTCAGCGCCGTCAAGCGTCAGCAGTTGGCGGAATTGAAGGAGCTGGTCATGGAGATCGATCCCAAGGCGTTCATCATTCTGCAGGACGCCCATCAGGTGCTTGGAGACGGCTTCAAGCGCTACGACAGAAACGAATTGTAAAGGAAGGAGGTCTGTTCCGTGAGAAAATTGGTATTTTTTGTAATCATTCTGGGACTTCTGGCGGGACTGACCGCCTGCGATACCTGGGTGAAGGACGATTACCTGTCCATGTCTCCCCATGTGGAGCAGTCTGTGCCCCCCACGGAGCCTACGGAGGAGGAGCTGCCTCCCGTGGTCACCGGGCGAAACGAGCTGCGGGGCACCATTCTATCCTTCATTCGCAACTGGACGGAGCATGGGGTGATTTTGGTGGAAAACTATGACGGAGATATTTCCGCCGACCTGACCGAAACCCTCCACTATATCAAGAATGAAGACCCCATCGGCGCCTATGCCGTGGACTTTGCGGATGCGGAGCTGGAGGGAGACGGCCGTCAGGGGAGCATTCAGGTGAATCTGGTGTTCCGCCGCAGTGCGGCAGAGATCGATTCCATCGTCACCGTCAGCGGCAATAACGGCGCATATAGCAAAATTCAGAAGGTTCTGGCCGCTTACGATACCGCCTTGACCCTCCGGGTGCGAAACTATCAGGAAACGGATTTCAGCGCCTATATCTGGGATTACTGCGTGAAGCACCCGGATCAGGTGCTGGTGATTCCGGAGATTTCCGCGGAGGTCTACCCCCAGGAGGGGGAAACCAGAATCCTGGAGCTGCACTTTTCCTATCCCGGCAATCGGGAGGATATGCGGGCAATGCAGAATTCTCTGTCCACCATTTTGTCCTCCGCCTCTGCGTATATCCGCTCCGGTCAGGATGATGCGGAGAAAGCGTCTCTGCTCTATCGCTTCCTCTGTACCCGCTTTGACTATGCCGTGGAGGAGGAAGAGCCTACGGCTCCCGCCTACCAGCTTCTGTGCAACGGCGTGGCTCACAGTCTGTCCTTTGCGTCGGTATTCTATGCGGAGTGCAGCACGGCAAACCTGAACTGTCAGATGGTCACCGGGACCCGGAACCGCCAGACCTACTATTGGAATCTGCTGCGGGTAGGGGAGCAGTATTATTATGTGGATTTGATGCGGAGCATTACCAACGGGGAAACGGAGATTCATCTGCTGACCTCTGAGGAGCTGCTGGAGGAAGGGTATTTCTGGGATCTGTCAGCCTATCCTGCCACCCCGGCCTATACGGTGACGGAGCCTTCCGAGGGAGAGGAGACCGCCACGGAAGTGGTTGAGATCGTCACGGAGGAGACGGTTTCCTGAAGAAATTTTTCAACCGATTCCTGAATTTTTGAAAAAAAGTTCTTGACATTTGCAGGAAACATGGTATAATAATTCCTGCAAATAAGGTTTGCGGGTGTAGCTCATCCGGTAGAGCGCCACCTTGCCAAGGTGGAGGTAGCGAGTTCGAGCCTCGTCACCCGCTCCAGAAAAACAGCCCTTGTCCTCTGGACAAGGGCTGTTTTGTTTATGTTTCAAAAAACGATTGACAGAGCCAGAAGCAGGAGGCACAGGACGAAGGTCAAAGTCCACAGGAACAGTTGTTTCCACCGGAAAGGTCGATCTCCCTCCTTGGCTATGCGTGGTGATGAAGCGTAATGCCGTTGGACTCAACTTGTTCCACAAATTCCGCCGAATTATCGTAATAAAAACTCAGCCTGTCGTAGTGAGACAGCTTCCGATCAGTATAGATAAAGGATATTTCCAGACAACTGCTGTCCAGACAGATGAGCTGTTCGTGACCTAGTTGCAGAGGACTGGTGTCGCTGTGGTAATAGACGACGCCATCCTGCCGAACTTCTGTGAAGGTTTCGTCCAGAGGGAGGCTTTCGCAATAGGCTTCATAGTCATCCGGGTTGGAAAAAGAGGCTGTTAACCGATAATAGCTCACATGATGAACCTCTCTATGCCGCAGGATGTCTGTAGCGGCTGTTTCCGGGAACGGCGCCAGTGAATCGAAATAGCTCTGTGCAGAATATCCATAAGTGTCATTTTTTATTCCGTGGGATTCCCACACACTAACCCGATAATACAGAAGCACCCCGGCAATCAGCAGGGCGATACTGCCGAGGACAATTGCGGAAACCTTCAAAATGGTTTTCAGAAGAAAACCCAAGAAAAATCCGATGTCTTTTACCATAAGTTCTCCTTTCCGAAACGGAGAAAGTAGAGGGTTTTTCGTGCATAAAAAGGTCTTTTGAGCCGCTCAAAGCGGAAACGACGCAAACCGCATCGGCTGTGAATCATAGGTGACATATCCAGTATACACCGCATTCCCCCGCCTGTCAAGACCGCCACTGCGTTGGTTTTGGTCGATCTGGATCTTCGAATCCTTGCCGCTGCGAAAAAAATCAGCCGTCCCGAAGGGGATGGCATGATAATCGAAGGGCGGGTGAAGGATTCGGCTGAAGGTAAGGGTGGAACTGCGGAAAACAGTCCACCGGACTGTTTTCTTTGCGGCAGAGGACTTTGGCCTTCTGCGTTGGTTTTTGCCGATTATTATCTTCGAATCCTTGCCGCTGCGAAAAAAATTGACCATCCCGAAGGGGATGGTCAATTTTTTGGCAGCGGGTGAAGGATTCGAACCCTCACAAACGGAGTCAGAGTCCGGTGTGCTACCTTTACACAAACCCGCTATTTGCCTTGCGCCGAAACGCATCATTATTATATACCAAAATCCAGAAATGTCAACCCTAAAATAACAATTTTTTAAAAATTTTTACAGCAGGGCTTTCAACTCCTCCAGACGGTGGATTTCAAAGTCCGGGACAATATCCCGACGGGGCGCTTTCCCCGCCCGATTGAACCAACAGGTGGCAATTCCCGCGTTTTTGCCCCCCAGAATATCGCTGGTCAGGCTGTCGCCGATGATCATAGCCGCCGCCGGATCAAAGTTGGGAATGCGGCGGAAGCAGTAGTCAAAATAGGCCTTTTCCGGCTTGTGGGAGCCGGTGACCTGAGAAATGAAGATCTCCTTGAAATAATGGGAAATCCCCGCACTCTCCAGCCGGCTGTACTGGGTATCCGCCACCCCGTTGGAGGCCAGATACAGGTCGTATTTCGGGGCGAGGTAGGCCAAAATATCCTCGGCGCCCTCCACAAAATAGTGACCGATTCCCAAATAGCCCCGGTAGATATCTTCCGCAGACTGGGCATCCAGGGACAGACCCAATTCCCGGAACAGCAGCGCAAAGCGCCGCACCAGAACGGTATCACGGGTAATTTCGCCCCGCTCAAAGGCCTCCCACTGGCTGATATTATGACGGCGGAAGGCGGCGAGGAGATCGTCGGTGGGGTTCAGACCGATCTCACGGAAGGTTTTGGAAATGGCAACGGCTTCCGCTGCGCCGAAATCCAGAATGGTATCGTCTAAATCAAGAAAAATCGTTCGGAACATGAGTTATCCTTTCTTGCGGGCAATGGCATTGGCGATGGCGGCGAAGCCGTCGATGCCCAGGGTTTCTCCCCGCACCGTGGGGGCGATTCCGCAGTCTGTCAGCAGCTCCGTCAGCTCTGCTTTGGAGAACTCCCCGAAACCGGCGGAAAGGCCGTTTAACAGGGTCTTTCTCCGCATGGCAAAGCTGGCACGGACGGTACGGAAAAACAGCGCCTCATTCAGAATTTCCGCCGGAGGAGCGGTTCTGGTCTTGAGCCGCACCACGGCGCTGGTGACCTTGGGCTGAGGCATGAAGCACCCGGCGGGAACGTCAAAGAGCAGCTCCGGCACCCCATAGTAGTTGCACAGGACGGTAAAGGCGGAATAGTCGCCGCTGCCGGGCCGGGCGCAAATCCGCTGGGCCACCTCCTTCTGCACCATGACGGTGACGGAGTCAAAGCATCTGCTTTCCAATAATTTCGTCAGCACGGGAGAGGTGATATAGTAGGGGAGGTTGGCGCAGGCCATGGGCCGTTTTCCGGGGAATTTTTCCTCCACCAGAGCGGGCAGGTCTGCTTTTAGGGCGTCGGTAAAGAGAATTTCCAGATTCTCAAATTCCCCAACCGTTTTTCTCAGCACCGGGGCGAGGGTGGTATCCACCTCCAACGCCAGAACCTTTCCCGCCCGGAGGCACAGCTCCTGGGTCAGAGGGCCGAAGCCGGGGCCGATTTCCACCACGCCGCAGTCACTGTCAATGCCGGCTTCCTCCGCAATGCGTTGGGGCACCCATCGCTGGGTCAGAAAATTCTGTCCCTTGGCCTTGGAAAAATGAAAGCCAAATTCGGCCAAAAGCTCCTTCATAATCCGGGGATTGCATACGTCAATCATAAAAAACACCTCTTCTCCGGTATTTTACCAGAGAAGAGGCAATTTTGCAACGAATTTATCTGAGAATATATGCGGTACAGTTTCTCACGCCGAACTGATAGCATTCGGAGAAGGTGTTAAAGTACAGATCCACCTTATAGCCCTTGATTCCGCCGCCGATATCTTCAGCGACACAATAGCCATAGATATACTGACCGTCGTTGGAAACAATGTACATTCTGGTTCCCAGAGGGATGTAGTTGGGGTCAACAGCCACGGCGCCCACACGAGCCAGCGTGCCGCTGTAGGTATAGCCCACGTTGCCGTTGCAGGAATAGGCGGTGCAGCTCACGTTGAGCACGTCCACATATTCATAGCTGACGCCGGAAGAGGTGGTCAGAATGCCACCGCTGACAGAGGGAGCGGTGTCCGGCTGGGTTGCTTCCGTGGGAGCCTGGGTGGAGGAAGAATTTTCCTCGTTGGACGGCTCTTCCGGGGTGTTCTGGTTCTCGTCGCCGTTGGGAATGACGGTAAAGCCGTTGTCCCCGTGATACAGGGGCACATCGGCGGGCTGATCGGCGATGGCGCGATCCGGGCCCTTCACCACCAGCCGTGTGACGGCGTCGGTGACAACATTTTCCGTCTTGATGGTGCGGGAGACCTCTACACCGTTTTCGTAGACAACCTCTGCGTTGTACTGGACAACGCCGTCCACGCCCTCAACCAGGACGATTTCCTCGCCGGGAGCCAGCTCCGGGTCTTCGTAGTAGTTGACGGGACAGGGGATGGTCTCGCTGTACTCCAGAAGGGCGACCTCCTTATGTACAACCTCCACGGTCAGTCCGTCATAGGTCATGGATTCGGCCTGGCAGGAAAGCACGTCGCCCTCGTCCAGGACAATTCCGGCCCGCTCCAGCAGAGATGAGACGGTCTCGCCGTAGGTGCCGATCACGCTTTTTTCGCCGTGATCCACAATGGTTACCATCTGCATTCGTTGGATATCAATGCAGCTGACCCCGTCATTATAGGTTGTGGTGTAGGTATCCTCTTCGCTCAGTTCGATGCCTGCTTCATGCAAAACCACATCGGGATCCGTGCTGAAAGATTTGTGAACTGTTACATTGTCACCGTCGGTAATGACATAACTGTTCTGAGCAAAAACTGTCTGGGAAAGCAAGGCCGCAAAAGCCGCTACCATGACTGCGACCGCAATAAACCGGTGAGCCCAGCTTTTGCGGCTTTTTTTCTGTTTTTCCGTTCTGCGCATCAGAGTATCCTCCTTTCCATAGTGTTCGGTTTCAGGGGTGAAACTATTGTTACTATATTGTAACTGTGATTCGATTATAACATTTTTTTTGAATTTGTCAAGCATTTTTATTATTTTTGGGAATAACGCAAACTTTTTGAACAATTATGTAAACGAAAGTCTATGTCTATATAGGTGGATTTTCCCCAATTTGCCCACAATATCTTGTGAAAGAGTTACAAAATGGTTAACATAATTGCATTTATAAGAAACCATTTGACAACCGGGAAAAAAAGTGATATATTGGGGGCACAAAGAGGCTATGAGGAAGAAATGTCCTGTGTTTTCAGCGCTCAGAGAGGATGCGGCCGGTGAAAGCATCTGCACTGTTACAGGATATACCGCTTCTGAGCCGCCTTCCTGAACCAGCAGTAGGGAGGGACGGGTGCGCCCGTTAAAGCGCCAACGAGCGGCGGCGCTGTTTCCGCGCCGCAAGCAGGGTGGAACCGTGGGAGCTTTCTCACCCCTGAAACTGTTTCAGGGGTGATTTTTTATTGCCCCGAAGAATTCAATTTAAGGAGGCAAAAATCATGTCCGAAGAAAACCTGTACACCTTTGAAAACCAGTCCTACCGCAAAACCTACTGGCATACCTGCGCCCATGTGATGGCACAGGCGGTGAAGCGTCTGTATCCCCAGGTGAAGCTGGCCATCGGCCCGTCCATCGACAACGGCTGGTACTACGATTTTGACTGCGATTTCTCCTTCACCCAGGAGCATCTGGATGCCATCGAGGGGGAGATGAAGAAGATCTGCAAGGAGCGTCTCCAGCTCCAGCGCAGCGAAAAGCCCAGAGAAGAAGCTCTTGCCTATATGGAAGCGCTGGGCGAACCTTATAAGGTAGAGCTGATCAACGATCTGCCTGCTGACGCCGTGATTTCCTTCTATACCCAGGGCGAGTTTACCGACCTGTGCGCCGGCCCCCATCTGGATTCCACCGGCAGAATCAAGGCCAATGCCTTCAAGCTGACCCAGTGCTGCGGCGCCTACTGGCGGGGCGACAGCAAGCGGAAGATGCTGCAGAGAATCTACGGCATCGCCTTCCCCAAGAAGGAGGAGCTGGAAAACTACCTGCACCAGCAGGAGGAAGCCAGAAAGCGGGACCATAACAAGCTGGGCCGGGAGCTGGAATTCTTCACCACCGTGGACGTCATCGGTCAGGGCCTGCCCATTCTCCTGCCCAAGGGCGCGAGAGTCATTCAGCTTTTGCAGCGTTGGATCGAGGACGAGGAGCAGAAGCGGGGCTACCTGCTGACCAAGACCCCCCTGATGGCGAAGCGGGAGCTGTACAAGATTTCCGGCCACTGGGATCACTATCTGGACGGTATGTTCGTTCTGGGCGACCCGGCGGACGAGACCAAGGACTGCTTTGCCCTGCGGCCCATGACCTGTCCCTTCCAGTATCAGGTCTTCCTGAACCGGGCAAGATCCTACCGTGACCTGCCCATGCGTCTGGGGGAAACCTCCACCCTCTTCCGCAATGAGGATTCCGGCGAGATGCACGGTCTGATCCGCGTCCGTCAGTTCACCATTTCCGAGGGTCACCTGATCCTCCGTCCGGAGCAGTTGGAGGAGGAATTCCGGGGCTGTCTGGAGCTGGCGAAGTATGTGCTGGACACCGTGGGTATGCTGGAGAACTGCACCTTCCGCTTCTCCCAGTGGGACC
>JAEDOJ010000246.1 GCA_016302015.1 Oscillospiraceae bacterium
AGACCCTTCATCAGGGTGAGCAGAGTCATCAGATCGCCGTAGACCCGGCCGGTCTTGCCCCGCACCAGCTCGCACATATCAGGATTTTTCTTCTGGGGCATCATGGACGAGCCGGTGGTGTAGCTGTCGGACAGCTCCACGAACTTGAACTCCCAACTGCTCCAGAGGATGATCTCCTCGGAAAGACGGGAAAGGTGCATCATGAGAAGAGAGAGGTCGCTGAGCAGCTCCACGCCGAAGTCCCGGTCAGACACGCCGTCCAAACTGTTGCGCATGACGCCGGAGAAGCCCAGCTTTTCCGCCTCAAAGAAACGATTGATCGGGAAGGTGGTGCCCGCCAGAGCGCAGGAACCGATCGGACTTTCGTCCATACGTCGGGCGCAATCCTCCAGCCGGCCTGCGTCCCGCAGGAGCATCATGGCGTAGGCCATAAGATGGTGACCCATGGTGATGGGCTGGGCCCGCTGCAGATGGGTGTAGCCCGGCATAATGGCGGTCGTGTTCTCCTGCGCCTGGTGAACCAGGGCGGCAAGGAGGTTCCCCACCAGAGCATGGATTTCGCCGATCTCCTGCCGGAGGTAGAGGCGCAGATCCAAGGCTACCTGATCATTTCTGCTGCGGGCGGTGTGGAGCTTCTTCCCCAAATCTCCCAGCCGCTGGGTGAGAACCTGCTCCACAAACATATGGATGTCCTCACACTGCGGATCAAACTCCAAGGCTCCACCCTCTAAATCCTCCAGAATCCCCTGCAGGCCGTCAATGAGCTGATCGGCCTCCCCGGGAAGCAGAATATTGCAGGCGCTGAGCATGGCCGCATGAGCCATGCTGCCCCGAATGTCCTCCCGGAACAGGCGGCAGTCAAAGCGGATGGAAGAATTGAAGTCGTCCGCAATTTTATCCGTCTCGCCGGCGGTTCTGCCGGCCCACATCTTTGCCATAGAAAACTCCTTTGGTCTGTGAAATCAGAGCTTCCCCTGCTCCCGCAGAGCCTGTACCTTGGTGGGAAGACCCAGAGGTTGATAAAGCCGGCGGCGTCCTTCTGGTTGTAGTCGGACTCGTCGAAGGTAGCCAGCTTCTCGGAATACAGAGAGTAGGGAGAGGTGGTGCCGGCGGGAATGATGTTGCCCTTGTAGAGCTTCAGCTTCACACTGCCGGTGACATACTTGTTGGACTCGTTGGCAAAGGCCACCAGAGCCTCGGTGAGGGGGGGAGTACCACTTGCCGTTATAGAGCTGGTCAGCCAGATCCACAGCCAGCTTCTGCTTCAGATGGAGGGTGTCCTTGTCCACGGTGAGCATCTCCAACTGCTCATGAGCAAAGTAGAGAATGGTGCCGCCGGGAGTTTCGTATACGCCCCGATCCTTCATGCCCACCAAACGGTTTTCCACAATATCGATGATGCCGATACCGTTTGCCCCGCCGACCTTGTTCAGACCTTCAATGATTTTGGAAGCCTTCATCTTTTCGCCGTTGAGGGCAACGGGAGCGCCGGCCTCAAAATCAATGGTAACGTAGGTAGGAGTGTCGGGAGCCTGGAAGGGGGAAACACCCATTTCCAGGAAACCGGGCTTGTCGTAATCCGGCTCGTTGGAGGGATCCTCCAGATCCAGACCCTCGTGGCTCAGATGCCACAGGTTCTTGTCCTTGGAGTAGTTGGTTTCCCGGGAAATCTTCAGAGGAACATTGTGCGCCTCGGCGTAGTCAATTTCTTCGTCACGGGACTTGATGCTCCACTCACGCCAGGGAGCGATGACCTTCATGTCGGGAGCGAACCGTTTGATGGCCAGTTCAAAACGAACCTGGTCGTTGCCCTTGCCGGTGCACCCATGGGCGATGGCATCGGCGCCCTCGGCAATGGCGATCTCTGCCAGCTTCTTGCCGATGACGGGACGGGCGAAGGCGGTGCCCAGCAGATAGGTTTCGTATTTGGCGTCCATCTTCATTGCGGGGATGATAACGTCATCCACCATTTCGTCGGTCAGATCCGCAACGATGAGCTTGGAGGCGCCGGTCTTGATGGCCTTTTCCTCCAGACCGTCCAGTTCGTCAGCCTGACCTACGTTGCCGGCCACAGCGATGATCTCGGGGTTGTTGTAGTTTTCCTTCAGCCAGGGAATGATGATCGAAGTATCCAAGCCGCCGGAGTAGGCCAGAACGACTTTCTTAATGGTTTCATTTTTCATAATAAACGCTCCTCGGAATCATTTGTTGTTGAAAGATAGCCCTATTATATGCATAAATATACAC
>JAEDOJ010000247.1 GCA_016302015.1 Oscillospiraceae bacterium
GCAGCACGATGCTCCATTCGGGATCCGCGTGGGACATGCCGGAGAGAATCTGCTCGGTCATGTACTTGGTCCAGCCGTAGGGGTTGGTGCAGTTGCCGGTGCGGCTACTCTCCCGCAGGGGCATCTCGTTGTCCCCGGAATAAACGGTGGCAGAGGAGGAGAAGATGATCCGCTTGACGCCCGCCTCGCCCATAACCTTGGTCAGCACCAGGGTGGAGTTCAGGTTGTTATCGTAATAGCGCCAGGGCTGGGCCACGGACTCGCCCACGGCCTTCAGACCCGCAAAGTGGATGACGGCGGAAATCTCATTCTCGGCGAAAATTTTCCGCAGCAGAGCTTCATCCCGGACGTCGCCTTCATAGAATTTCAGCTTCTTGCCGGTGAGGGCTTCCACCCGATCCAGGCTCTTGGGGTTGGAGTTGCACAGGTTGTCCACCACCACCACGCCGTAGCCGCTATTCAGCAGCTCCAGGCAGGTATGCGACCCGATATACCCCGCGCCGCCGGTTACTAGGATGTTCATAGTCGTTACCTCCATTATAGATTGTAGATTAACACTGGATGATTATCTCAGAGTGGAGAGTGGAGTTATTCTTTACCGTACATATGCAAACAACAAACAATTCTGTCAAGCTTTGTTGTGTTTGAGGGCAGAAAGAAGTCATTCACCGTGCCGCAGCCGGATACGGGCAACTCCGCTCTCCACACTCCACTCTTCACTCTAAACTTAAGCGTACTTTGCAACCACTGCAGCCATTTGGTCGAACTGCTCCTCCATATCCTTCACCAGCTTGAACTGGGTGCGGCAGCGGTCCAGGTTCTGCTCGGGGTAGTGGATGCGGAAGTAGTGGTCGCCGTCTAAGTAATCCGTCAGGAACCGGATGCCGCATTCCAGGGTCATGAGCCGGGCGCCCCAGGGAAGATATTCCAGTTCCGCAGGGGTCAGGCTGCCCTGGGCCCCTTCCAGGAAGCCCCGGGTATAGGCCTCGTACAGGTCAATGTCAAAACCCACCTTGGTCAGGTCCTTCTCATCCTCTTTGGAGTGGTTGGCTCCGAAGCGAATGGAGTCGCCGAAGTCGTTGATGCTCAGGCCCGGCATGGTGGTATCCAGATCGATGACGCAGATGCCCTGGTGGGTGTCCCGGTCGATGAGGATGTTGTTCAGCTTGGTGTCGTTGTGGGTGACCCGCAGGGGGAGCTTCCCTTCCCGCAGGGCCTGCAGCGCCACGGAACAGTCGGTCTTCCGGTCCAGGACAAACTGGATTTCCGCCGGGATGCCCTTGGCCCTTCCCAGCTTGTCCGCCTCCAGAGCAGCCACGAACTTGGCGAAGCGGTCCTCGGTGTCGTGGAACTTGACAATGGTCTCATGGAGGGTCCCGGCAGGATAGCCCTGGAGCATATACTGGAACCTGCCGAAGGTCCGGGCGGAGGCTTCGAACAGCTCCGGTGTGGCGGACTGGAAGCAGTCGGTATTTTCAATGAAGGGAGTCAGCCGCCAGACCTTGCCATTACCGTCGGTATAGAAATCCTTGCCGTCCCGGGTTTTCACCAGGCTCAGGGTCTCCCGCATTGGGTCGCCGCCATTGGCAATGATCTTTTGGCGCAGGTAGGAGGTGATGCCAATGAAGTTCTCCATCAGCTCCTCCGGATGGGGGAAGGCCGCACTGCTCAGGCCCTGGAGAATGAAGCGGACACAATCGCCCTCCTGGGGCTGGCACAGGACGCAGAAGGTATCGTTGATGTGTCCCTGGCCGTAGCGCACCGCTCCCAGCAGCGTCTGCGGGAAGTCATAGGCCGCCAGCACCTCGGTGAGGACCGGTTCGTTTTCGGGAATGGAAATCTGACGCATAAAAAAACTCCCTTCCTGTTTTTGATTGTTTCTCAGGTGGAAAGCAAGTTGCGTTTCGGCAAATCCAAAGTCGAAAAATGCAAACGTCCAAACTCACCACCCTGTATTTGTTTCAGTATACCACAGGAAAACGGCTGTTGCAACCTCTTTTGGCTGTTTTTTCCCGGTTTTTTCCTGCTTAAAAATGCACAATTTGGAATCGTTTCCATTGTAAAAACAGCCAATTTTGTGGATTTAGCACAAAAGCAGTCCTCCGTGAAACATTTTTTAATTGACTTCTGCCAATTCAGATTGTATACTAAAAGCAGATGTGAGTTGTTATTCAAAAAGACAAATTCACACCCACAAAATTTAGGAGGAAAAACTATGAAGAAGATCATTGCCATGCTG
>JAEDOJ010000248.1 GCA_016302015.1 Oscillospiraceae bacterium
CGCCCTGATTGAGGAGTGCTATGCCTCCATGGCGGGAGACGCAGAGGAAAAGGGTGATCTGAAGAAGGCGTATGACAACTACCGCAGCAGCGGCAATGACGCCAAAGCCGATGAGATTCTTGGAGAGCATCCCTGGGTGGCAAACCCCGGAGACACCCTGTATTTCGGCGTTTACGAGCAGAACGGGGATACCAAGGACGGAAGCGAGCCTCTGGAATGGTATGTTCTGGCAAATAACGGGGGCAGACTGCTGCTGATGACCAAATATGCGGTGGCCGGTGGGTATATCCAGCGGAAAAACACCGATGTTACCTGGGAGACCAGCGAGCTGCGGAAAACGCTGAACAAGACCTTCTATAAAAATGCCTTTACCAAGGCGGAGCGGAAGCTGATTCTGGAGACCAACGTTTCCATGGAGCGCAATCCCACCTATCTGACCGGTGCGGGGAACAGCACCACGGACTATATCTTCCTGCTCAGCGAGGGAGAGGTCAATCAGTATCTGGTTGGGAAATTTCCGCTGGAGTGTCTGGTGACCAATGCCGCCTCGGCGGACATCTGGACCAGCGATACCAACAGCAGCTGCAAATGGTGGCTGCGGACGCCCGGCGCCAACGGTCGTAAGATGATGACGGTGGATCCCACCGGCGAGCTCAATTACGAAGGCAGCGACGTGGATAACCGGCAGGCAGGCATCCGTCCCGCCCTGTGGGTGGACTTCAGCGAACCGGAAGAATAAAAAAATGAGCCGTCAAAATGCAAGGCATTTTGACGGCTTTTGCAATTACAGGGAATCCTCGTCGTCCCGGGGCAGGTTTGCCACGTTGAACACCGTGAGGAGCAGACCCGCAAGGAAAACAAAGAGATTCAAAAATCCCAGAGCCACCTCGTAGCCATTGGGGGTCATAAAAAGGTTATATAAGAGAATGGCGGCGCTGATCAGCAGCAGGCACACACCAAAAAATATTCGGATAATCTGGCGAAAAAATTTCCAATCCATGTTGAAGCCTCCAGTCTACCATATATTATATGGAAAAACCGGCGGCTTGTCAATATCTGAAATATCATTCGACGGATTCCTCCGGGAATAGCTGATCGAGGGTGGCGAAGGTGTAGCCCAGCTCCTCCCAACGGGTCAGAAGATCGTCTAAAATGGCGGCGTTGGTTTTGGAGGTGCTGTGAAGCAGGACGACCGCACCGTTATGGATTCTGGGAATCAGCTTTCCAAAGGCCTCCTCAGAGGTGGGCTGGTCGTCGTTCAGCCAATCCACGTAGGCAAGGCTCCAGAACACCGTATGATATCCCAGCTCCCGCGCCATCTTCAGATTTTCCTCAGAGTAGATTCCCTGAGGCGGACGGTAATATTTTTTCATGGTCTCCCCGGTGGTCGCCTGATATAAGCCCTCCAGAGATTCCAGCTCCTTCCGAAAGGTCTCCATGTCTCCGATTTTGGACATATCCCAATGATGATAGGTGTGGTTGCCCACGATGTGCCCCTCCGCAACCATCCGCCGTACCAAATCCGGGTTTTGTTCGATATAATTTCCCACCAGAAAAAACGCCGCAGGCACCTGATGCTTCTGCAGTACATCCAGAATTTGTGCGGTACAACCGTTTTCATAGCCTGCGTCAAAGGTCAGATAGATGGTCTTCTCTCCGGTGTCCCCCAGATATGCGGCGTTGTACTGCATCAGCGCCTCTTTGCCGGCGTTCCCCACCGGAGGCTCTCCCTCCCTGGGGAAGCTCAGTCCCCAGGAGCCTGCAGGCAAGGCCTCCTCCGCCTGCGTAGACCCGATGACCAACGAAATGCCCAGAATTCCCACAAGGACGGCCAGCAGAAACGAGGGCCGAACCAATCTTTTCATATTCTCACCTCGGTCAAGCATATGCCCCGATGGAGCCGGATATGAAAAAAACGATTGGCGCGGAAATTTGCCCGCCTCCCCTGTGGAGCGGACAGCGGGAGCTTTTGTACCGACCCCTGCCTCGCCCTGAAGAGGGTGTTGAGATTATGCGCCGTACTCCTGCCTCCCTCTGACGAGGGTGCTGCGATTTTGCGCCGTACTCCTGCCTCCCTCTGAAAAGGGTGTTGCGATTTTGCGCCGCACTCCTGCCTCCCTCTGATGAGGGAGGTGGCAAAACCATAGGTTTTGACGGAGGGAGAGACTGAAAGTGCTCCGTTTTCGGAAAAATCTGAACTTGAACGTGTTTTTTTCTCTCCCTCAGTCAGCTTCG
>JAEDOJ010000249.1 GCA_016302015.1 Oscillospiraceae bacterium
CCAATTTACCGATGGTAGTCGTCTTGCCCACGCCGTTCACGCCGATCACCAAAACCACAGAGGGCTTGGTATCAATCTTCAGTCTGGTATCGCCCACATTCAGCATATCCACCAGAATGTCCTTCAGGGCGCTGTGAATCTCCTCAGCGCCACGAAGACGCTGCTCCTTCACCCGCTCCCGCAGCAGGTCTACCGCTTTGGTGGAGGTCTCCACCCCCAGATCGGCCAGAATCATGCTTTCTTCCAGTTCCTCGTAAAAGTCCTCATTGGCTCCCGTGAAGGAATCGAAAATACCGCCGATGGTGGCCGCCATGGCGTCCTTGGTCTTTTTCAGACCGTTTTTGATTTTCTCAAAAAATCCCATAGTTTTCTCCGTTCTATTTATTCCGTAATTAGATCCAGCTGCTTTTCCATCTGGTTCAGATCCAGATGAAGAATTCTGGAAATTCCCTGCTCCTGCATGGTAACGCCGTAAAGCACATCCGCAGCTTCCATGGTGCCTCGGCGGTGGGTAATCACAATAAACTGGGTCTTTTCGCTGAAGCCCTTCAGATAGGACGCGAACCGCTCCACGTTTCGGTCATCCAGCGCCGCATCGATCTCGTCCACCATACAGAAGGGCGTGGGGCGCACCTTCAGGATGGAGAAATACAGAGCGATGGCAACAAAGGCCTTCTCGCCGCCGGAGAGCAGGGTGATGGTTTTCAGCTGCTTTCCGGGGGGCTGCACCCGAATCTCAATGCCGCAGGACAGAGGCTCGTCCGGATTTTCCAGCTCCAGAGACGCCTTGCCCCCGCCGAACATTTCCGTAAAGGTCTGGCCGAAATAGGAATTGATTCGACCAAATTCCCCGACGAAAATCTCCGTCATCTGCTTGGTAATATCGCCGATAATCCCTTCCAGCTCCCGCTTGGAGGTCAGGACATCGTCCCGTTGTCCGGTCAGGTATTCATACCGTTCGTTGACCCGGGCGAATTCTTCGATGGCGCCCAGATTCGGCGTGCCCAAGGCAGAAATCTTACGTTTCAACTCGGACACCCGCTTCTGTGCGGCGGCCACGCTTTCAATCTCTGCCGCCGCCTCCGGGGCGGTGGAGCGGGTCAGCTCATAGCTTTCCCACAGCTTATCGATGATCTGCTTTTCCTCCATCTCAGCGGCATTCTTCTTGGCTTCCAGTCTGGCGCTCTCCCGCTCCATGTTCAGAATATCACGGCTCTTGGCCTGGGCATCCTTCTCGGCGGTGGTCTTCCGGGCTTCCACCTTCATTCGCTCCTCCAGAGCGGCGGCAAGCTCATTTTTCTGTTTCTCCACCACCTGATTCCGGTTTTGGAGCAGCTCCTTCTGCCGGGTCATGGTTTCGAGGATGCCGCTGTGCTCCGCCTCATAGGCCGCAATCAGGGCTTGCTTCTGGGTTCGGTCTCCCCGCATGGCCTGCTCCAATCCCCGCAGACGGCTGATGGAATCCTGTGCCGTAGTTCTTTCCGCTTCCAGGGCGGCGGAATCCATGCGAATGGTGGTCATTTTTTCGCTGATTCGGTTACTCTGCTCCGCCGCTACGCTCTGACCGTCGGAAACCACCGCCAATTCCTTCTCAGATTCACTGATCTGACGTTCCAACGTGGAAATTTGTTCCGTCAGGGTTTTCCGGCGGCCGGTATCCTGCATGAACCGCTCCTCAATGGCCTTCAATTCGCTCTGAGAGCCGGCGATGGCATCCCCGATGGCACAGGAAAGCACATCATACTGCTTTTCCTCTCCCGTCAGGCGAAGGACTGCGTCCTGCGCGGTACGCAGCTTTCCCTCCTCCACGGAGATTTCATATTCCACCTGCCCGGTGAGGCGCTCCGCCTCGGCAAGATCGGTTTTCAGTTGGGTTAATCGGGCTTCCACCCCGGATTTTTTCTTCCGCAGGCGGTCAATTTCATTGGCTCTGGACAAAACGCCGGATTTTTTCGACACGGAACCGCCGGTCATGGAGCCGCCCGCATTGATCACCTGACCGTCCAGCGTGACAATGCGGAACCGATGATGGAAGCGATTGGCGATGGCAATGGCGGCGTCAATGTTTTCCGCAATCACCGTTTTGCCCAAAAAGCTGTTGATCATTTCCCGGTACATGGGATCGCAGTCCACCAGCCGGGAGGCAATATCTACGAAGCCGGAGCAGTCCTCCACGCCCTGCTCGTTCAGCCTCCGTCCCTTGACAACGGACAGGGGCTGGAAGGTGGCT
>JAEDOJ010000250.1 GCA_016302015.1 Oscillospiraceae bacterium
CTCCTATGATAAAATATTCACCATATCTCTGTCAACTGGCACTCTTTCAGAAAATTTGTATGACTTTTTGTTTGAAACCTCCAAATTTGTATTTATTCAGATTCACAGTTTTGTGAATCTGCCCGGAGAATCCGTTGACGAACGGGGTTTTTTGTGCTTTTATATAGGCAGAAGCCCGCACAACGTGGGCAAATCAAAAATTTAAGGAAAGAGGTACTTATTATGAAGAAGCTCCTGGCAATCGCCCTGGCAGTGTGCATGGTTCTGTCCATGGCCTGCTTCGCCTCCGCTGAGGCTGATCTGATCAAGGTCGGCATTATCAACCTGGATCCCTCCGAGTCCGGCTATCGTGAAGCCAACGTCAATGACCTGCACAATGTTTTCACCGCTGAGAACGGCTACGACGCTACCTTTGTCACCGCTCCCACCGCCGACAAGCAGCTGGAAGCTGCCAACACCTTCATCAATGACGAAGTCGACTACATCCTGGTTTCCGCCGCTGAAGTCACCGGCTGGGACGAGGTTCTGGAGGCTGCTGCCGAAGCTGGCATCGGCGTGTTCCTGTTCGACCGTATGATCGAGTGCGATCCTTCCCTGTACATCGCCGCTGTCGTCTCCGACATGCGCTTTGAGGGCGAGACCGCCGTTGCTTGGCTGGAAAGCCTGGAGCTGGAGGAGTACAACATCCTGCACATTCAGGGTCAGCTGGGCTCCGCTGCGCAGATCGGCCGTTCCGAGCCTCTGCAGGAGAAGTGCGAAGCCGATGAGAAGTGGACCATCGTCCGCGAAGGCACCGGCGGCGACAGCTGGGACCCCAACGAAGCCCGTAAGATCGCTGAGGCTGCCATCAATGCCGGCGAGAAGTTCAACATCGTCTACGCTGAGAACGACGGCATGGCCGACGGTGTGTGCAAAGCTCTGGATGCTGCCGGCATCACCCACGGTGTCAACGGCGACGTCATCATCATGGGCTTTGACTGCAACAAGTGGGCTCTGAGAGAGCTGCTGGCCGGCAACTGGAACTACGACGGTCAGTGCAGCCCCTTCCAGGCCGGCCTCATCGACGAGATGATCAAGACCCTGCAGTCCGGCGGCGAGATCGAAGGCCTGAACGAGCTGAATCAGATCATCAACCCCGAGAAGGGCTTCGACGCTACCACCATCACCGAGGAAGACGTGGAGACCTACGGTCTGGGCGAATAATTATCCCGCATGAAATCTGGCGCGGTATGGATGAACGGTAATGCGCGCATTCATACCGCGCCTTCCATTATGGACAAATGGCTGGAAGGAGAAAAACCGGATGCAGAACGAAACGGTTTTAACCATGCGCAATATCGACAAGATTTTTCCGGGCACGCGGGCACTGAACAAGGTGGACTTTACCCTGCGCCGCGGTGAAATCCATGCGCTGATGGGAGAAAATGGTGCCGGAAAATCCACACTGATCAAGGTGCTGACCGGCGTATATGAAAAGGACGGCGGAACGATCCGGGTGGAGGGGACGGAAGCGCACATCCATTCCCCCCAGGATGCTCAGAATGTGGGTATCAGTACGGTTTATCAGGAGATTACCCTTTGTCCAAACCTGACGGTGGCGGAAAATATGTTCATCGGCAGGACAAAAGGCGCCCTGGTTCCCTGGAAGAGCTGGGAGAAACGGGCAACGGAAATCCTGACGAATCTGGGCATTCCCGCCCGGGCAAGGCAGGAGCTCTCTTCCTGCTCTCTGGCTGTGCAGCAGATGGTTGCCATCGCCAGAGCGGTGGATTTGAACTGTAAGGTGCTCATCCTGGACGAGCCTACCTCTTCCCTGGATGATAAGGAAGTGCAGATGCTCTTTAACCTGATGCGGGAGCTGAAAAACAAGGGTGTTGGCATCATCTTCGTCACCCACTTCCTGGATCAGGTCTACGAGGTCAGCGACCGCATCACTGTGCTGCGCAACGGCCAGCTGGTGGGGGAATATGAAATCAGCAAGCTGCCAAGGGAAGAGCTGGTGGCAAAAATGATGGGCAAGGATCTGAACGACCTGGCCGATATGGAGAAATTCGAGGCCAAATCCAAGCCCAGTGAAGAAACCGTTTATGAGGCGAAGGGGCTTTCCAGCTCCGAAAGCAAGTGCTTCGACTTCCACATCCGCAAGGGCGAGGTCAACGGCTTTACCGGCCTGCTGGGCTCCGGACGGAGTGAAAGCGTCCGTGCCATCTTCGGCGCGGATCGGGT
>JAEDOJ010000251.1 GCA_016302015.1 Oscillospiraceae bacterium
GGTGACATAGAAGACCAGAGCCTGATTGCTGGACAGGCCGTCCAGATACAGCTCGTTGTTGGGGCCGACAAGGGCGTATTCTTCGATACTGCTGCTGTTGCCCGAGAACAGGTTGCCATTCCGGTTCTCCAGATAGGTGCTTGCGGAGCCCAAGGAATGGTCGGTAGAGGTGGCGCTGCCCACCCACATATTGCCTGCCAGAACCTGATCGTGGATCTGGAGGATGGAAGCGCCGGCCTCGGTGGCCAGATAGTCGTTCTGCCATTCGCCCGCATCGGTCTTGAAGGGATTGAAGATCCGGATGCCGTCGATGAAGAGGTAGCTTTCCTTGATCAGGGGGTTGCCGTCGTAGTAGTTTGTTCCGTTCTTGTCGTCGCCGATGATGAACTTTTCGGTGTTATTCGTCAAATCCAGAACTCTGACATAAACCTCACTCGCATTGGTCTTGTTGGTGACCAGATAATAGATTTTCTTGTTGACGGTGTCGTATTCCAGGAGGCTGACGTCATACTTGCTGTAATCCGCAGTAGCGACGGCGCTCAGCTCTACCTTATACTCACCGGGGGTCATGCCGGTAACGGAGATGACAGGAACCTGATAGACCTTTTCATCGCCCTTACCGTCGCCGCCGTTATCATACTCCAGAATGACAGGAATATTCTTGATCAATTCATTGCTGGAATTGTAAACCTTTGCGGCGATGGTAGCGTTGTCCACAGCGGTACAACGGCTGATCACCTCGAAGCCGGTGCCCTTGAACTTGAAGGTCATAACGGTCTTGCTTGCGGTGATTTTAATGGTCGTCAGGGAGCCGCCGGATTCTTCAGCACCTTCATTTTGATAGTGGCTGTCGTGACCGTACTGTTCGTTCTGGTTCGCGTCCTGATAGTCGCCGTCGCCCACGCCGGGGGTGATGGTGTTTCCGTTGTTCTCCGTGCTGTAGTCCAGGCCGGGGAAGTTATCCTCATAGTAGACCACGGAAGCGGGGACGGTTTTGACGGTTTCGTACATTTCCACTTCCTTATGGATATCCACCTGACCAATGACGTTGGAGGGTTTCTGACCGTTCTCGCAGGCACGGAAGAGCACCCGTGCGCTGTCGGCGCCGTTCATGATTTTGTTGGGCGTGTAAACCAGATCCACCATTTCCTTTGCCTCGTCGGAAGCGGTATCGACCAGAGTCCAGCTCCGCCACAGACAGTTGTCGCTGTTCGACCAGAGGCCGACTGCCTGGTTCTCATGGAGGCTGCTGCCGCCGTTGATTTCCAGCACACGGCCGGATTCATCTGCCACGCTGGTGAAGGTGGTGTTGCCGTTGGAGTCGGTGCCCAGTCTGAATTTCTCGCTGTCCTGCGGTGTTTCGGATTTGGCGTGCTGCTTCACATAGGCATAGCCGGTGCCATTACCAAAGTCCACATAGAGCACCATGCCGGAGTTGACATTTTCCAGAGTGACGAAGGTGTCCCCGCCCTGGGTGTACTCATTGATGTGCCAGCGCTGGCTGGGATTGGAGGTATCCTTCACCTGAATGGCGGCAGGCAGATTCTCTTCGCTCACAGCCTCGCTCTTCAAACGGTACTGGGTCTTGGTTTCCACTTTCCGTGTTGACGAAGAGGTCACAGCGGTTGTAGACCATTCAGACCATGCACCATAGCGTCCGTAGGTGAAGAGTTTTTGGTAATCGGTGTAGTTCTGCCGGATAATGGGATGCTCATACCAGTTGAAGGTATCTTTGCAATGGGGGGAGGAGACAGAAACTGCTTTCTCAAAAGTCCAATAGGCGGTTTCGTATACGGAAATACTTGATGTATAAGAATATGCGCCCAACGCAGAAGCCGGACTGGTGGAAGTCCAAGCGTGGAAGGTAGTCAACTGATGACCATGCATGTCAGTTTCGTCAGGACGGCTTCTAGGAGCAATATATCTCCAAACGGGAGAAGTCTGATCAGGACAGCCATAGCAGAAGTGCCAGAGAACATAACCAACCGTGGAGGTGGAGTCAATCGTCCTCTTATTGGTTGTATTTTCGTAGGCTGTCAGGGCATCCTTTTTATACGCTTGAACAACGCTGTTGCTTCCATTAACAGTACTGGGGAAGTCGACCCGATCCTGATAGCCGGTGCCGGTTACCTGCCAGGCTTCGCCGATCCGCTCATAGCCGTCCAGCGAGGTAGCGGTGGAGGTGGTAGTCTCATAA
>JAEDOJ010000252.1 GCA_016302015.1 Oscillospiraceae bacterium
ACACCAGTGCGCTGGTGCTGATCACGGCGGTCGCCGTCTGGGCCACCGTTTTCAGGGCGCGGATTCCTGCAAATTTCCACCATGTTCGGTTCATATGAGATACCTCCAAATTCAAATTTTGGGTCAGCATCCTCCGGACGCCCTTCCGTTTCTAAGACAGCATATGACGAAGTCCAAAAAAATGCTTCCCCTTTTACAGGGGAAGCCTGAAAAATTGCCGTATAATATACAAGAGCAGACTATTTTGCATATATTTTTCCAACAATCCAATGGATCAGCCTGCAGGGCAGGAGCTTCACCGTCACGCAAATCAATTGATAGGAAAAGCCAATGGTGTAAAGGGGCTTTACCCTTCTTTTTTTGCAAATTTTCACAATGTATCGGGCGGCGGCTTCCGGCGTCATGCCGTTCTCCTCGTCCCGTTCCATCACGGAAACGCTGCGGGAAATTCTTCCGCCGTATTCCGCGTCCCCCTCCGTCTCCTTCTCCCGGAACCGGGTGAAGCCGGTGCGGATGTCTCCCGGCTGAACCGCAGTCACCTGTATGCCGTAGGGTCTGACCTCGTTGGCAAGAGCGCAGGTGTAGGAATTGATCGCCGCCTTGGATGCGGAATAAAAGGCCTGAAAGGGAATGGCAACCGGCGCCGCCACGGAGCTGATATTGACGATCCTGCCGGAGCCTCTCTCCCGCATATGGGTCAGCACGGCCTTACAGGCACGAACCGTCCCCATAAAATTCACATCCATCTGCTTTTGCGCCGCAGCCTCCTGCGTAAATTCCGCAGCGCCGGAAATTCCGAAGCCCGCACAGTTGACCAGCAAATCCAGAGAACCGGCTTCGGCAAGGATCTGCTCCACCGCCTGCTTCAGGGTTTCTTCTTTTGTCACGTCTGCGGTAATGTGGGTAAGTCCCTCTTGGGGAAGATCCCGGCGGCTGATCTCATAGACCCGATAGCCTGCCTTTGCCAGTTCCGCAGCGGTGCAGCGTCCGATGCCGGAGCTGCCGCCTGTCACCAAAGCCGTCTTCATAGCTGTCCCTCTTTCCTGTGTTTTTTCAATTATACTCAATTTTTGTTGGAAATGCAACTTCATTGACAAATAACACCCTCATGGATATAATATACTTATTAAAACAGAAACGGAAGCTGCTTATGACCTATGCCTTTCATATCGCCGGTCTGAATTGCATATTGGAAACTCCCCTGCCCCATCGGTTTCACCACTGCCTGGAAGCCTTCCGCATGGAGGAAATCCCCCGCCGTTGGGATGTCCGCTGGACGGTAAAGGCGCAGGACTACAGCCATCTCCCGGAGGAAGCCGCCCCCTGTGTCTTCTCCGATTACCGGATGGAGGTCTATCGGGAATCCGTGGGCGATGTCCGCTATTACAACGGCTGGACTTCCCACCGGCGAAGTCTGGAAAACCCGGTGCTTCGGGAGATCGCCCCCAATGATTATCTGCTCTCCGTACCCGAAGAGCGGCTGGGTCTGCTTGCGGATCACGCGGACTTTACCAACTTTCTGGGGATTGAAACCGTTCTGTCCCGTTTTCACCGTTTTCTTCTTCACAGCTCCGTGGTGATCTGGCAGGGCAAGGCGGTGCTGTTCTCCGCTCCTTCGGGCGTGGGAAAGTCCACCCATGCCGATCTGTGGCAAAAATATTTCGGTGCGGAAATTCTCAACGGCGACCGTTGCGTTGTGGAGGTCAGAGAAGGACGATCTATTGCCCACGGCTCGCCCTTTGCCGGCTCCTCCGCCATCTTCAAACGGGAGTCCGCCCCCATTGCCGCAATCTTTCTTCTGGAGCAGGCTCCTGTCAACGAGGTTCGTTCCGTCTCGCCTCTGACCGCCGTGCAGGCGCTTCTGCAGGAATCCGTCATCGGCCTCTACGACGAGAAGCAAACGGAAGCCACCTTTGACCTGCTTATAAAGCTGGTGAAGCAGGTTCCCGTCCGCAGGCTTCGCTGCCGCCCGGATCGGGAAGCGGCAGACCTGGCGAAATCCGCAGTTTTCAACGGAAAAGACTGATACAAATTCTGCGGTGGTCAGATAACAGTATTGCGCCGCGCCTCTGCCTCCATCTGAGGAGGGAGCCGAAATGGTCGGTGCGTTTTGCAAAAAATCCTACCCGTATACGGGTAGGATTTTTTATTTCGTTTTTTCAGCCTCTGCGAAGGGTTTTCCCTTTAAAACCACCT
>JAEDOJ010000253.1 GCA_016302015.1 Oscillospiraceae bacterium
AACAATTCGTTTCATTTTATTCCTTCCTTTCTTCCTGAGCGATCAGCCGGAGGAATGACCGGGTGCGCTCTTCTTTAGGATTTGTAAAGATCTCTCTGGAGGGTCCGGCTTCCACAATGGTTCCGTTCTCCATGAAGATAACTTTCGAGGAAACGTTTCTGGCGAAGTTCATTTCATGAGTGACCACCAGCATGGTCATCCCCTCCTCCGCCAGGGCCCGCATCACGGACAGCACCTCTCCCGTAAGCTCGGGATCGAGAGCCGAGGTGGGCTCATCGAAATAGATGATCTCCGGGTTCGTCGCCAGAGCGCGGGCAATGGCCACCCGCTGCTGCTGGCCGCCGGAAAGGGCGTTGGGATAGCTGTCTGCCTTATCCGCCAGCCCCACCTTCGCCAGGGCTTCCCTGGCAAGCTGCTGAGCCTGGGCTTTGGGGATTTTTCTCGCCACCGTCAGCCCCAGCATCACGTTCTGCAGAGCCGTCTTGTTCCGGAACAGATTGTAGCTCTGAAATACAAAGGCCGTCTTCCGGCGAAGCCGCTCCACATCCCGTTTGGAGATTTTTTTCAGGTCAAAAACCTCACCGTCAAACTCCATAGTGCCGGAATCAGCGGTTTCCAGGAAATTCATACACCGCAGCAGGGTGGTCTTCCCCCCGCCGCTCTGGCCGATGACGGCGATCACGTCTCCCTTGTTTACCGTCAGGTCCACGCCCTTCAGCACCGGAGTACCGTCAAACTGCTTGGATAACTCATGAATGGTCAGCATATTCTCCACCCCCCTAAAACCCATAGGCAGCCAGCTTCTTTTCGCACACTGCCTGGAGCTTGGTCAGCACGGTGCAGAACAGCAGATAGATCAGCGCTACTTCGATATAGAGCGCCAGGTGCTCATAGTACCGGGAGGCGATCCGCTGGGTGACCATGAACATTTCCATCACGGTGATATTTGCCGCCAGAGAGGTGTCCTTCAGCATGGAGATCAGGGAATTGGACAGGGGCGGAAAGGCCGTGCGGAAGGCCTGGGGCAGGATCACATGAAACATGGTTTGCAACCAGCTCATGCCAACACAGACACCAGCCTCCAGCTGTCCTCTGGGGATGGACTCAATAGCCGCCCTCATGGTCTCGGCGCAGTAGGCTCCCTCATTGATGGAAAACACCAACACCGCGGTGGGAAAGGGCTCCAGCACCACCCCGAGATTCGGCAGTCCATAAAACACCACATACAGCTGCACCAGCAGCGGCGTCCCCCGAACCACCCAGATATAAAACCGGATCAGCTGCCGCAGCACCGGGATTTTCGCCACCTGGATCATGGCTGCGATCACCGCGATCACCAGGGCGATGGCGAAGGAGATCGCCGTCAGGGGAATGGTCATTTTCAATCCCGGCAGCAGCATCTTCGGAAAGGATTCCACCAGAATATTTACAAGTCTCTGTGAAAAAAAGTTGTTCAGGCTTTCAACCATCCCATCGCCTCCCCTGCTTCCGTCTTCTTAACCATCGCTCTTTGTTCATAGACTCTATTCCTTTCGTCCCGTGGATTATACCACTTTCCGCCAAAAAATGCAATCCTTTATTCATAATCCCATCCGGAAGGGAGGGTTTACGAAAAGTGAACTCCGGCGATACGCCCGCTAAAAAATGGAGGAGGTACATGACCTCCCCCATTTCTATTGTTTATTCGCGAAAATCCCTTTTGTCAACCGATAGTTGACAGGTTTTTTACTGCTTTTCATGCCGGTGCACATAGCCACAGGTGGTGCAGGCTTCGGTGATCCAGACATTGTTGTCGTTGTACGGCTCCGATACCGTGGTAGTAAAGCTGTGGCTGGTGGTTTGATGGCGAATCAGGTAGCCACATTCGATGCAGTAGGCGGTATGCTCTTCGCAGACACCTTCTGACCCCACGATGTTGGTGACGGTATCCCCGGAGACATGGGCATACGTATCCTTCTGATATTCCTCACCGCACAGTGCGCAGATATGGACGATCTGATAGCACCAGTTTTTGCCGGAAGCCAGCTCCCCGGATGCGCTCAATTCAGGGGCATTGGGGTTAAAGACCTTTTACGGTATCCCCTTCCTGATGGGTGATGGGGATTTTATACTGAGGAACCAGAATCTCTCCGCAGACCCGGCAGGCATAGCCCTCGGTCCATCCGCAGCTGGTGCAGGA
>JAEDOJ010000034.1 GCA_016302015.1 Oscillospiraceae bacterium
GGCACGTACGGTGTTGTGGGAGGACGGGGGTTAGCCACCCCCTCCTACCCGATCGGTTCGTGCTCAGGGAGTCGTCTGCTCCGGTTCAGTAGGCTGGGAAGGTTCCGCAGGCTGGGAAGGCTCCGAAGGCTCGGTGGAATCGGAAGGCTCTGTGGGCTCAGTTGGCTCCGCAGGCTCAGTGGGTTCAGTGGGATCTTCGGGATCGTCAGGCTCCGAAGGTTCCTCCGTTGGCTCGTTGGCCTTGATGTAGTCCTTCACCCGGAGCAGTGCCGTTGCCACCTCTGCCCGGGTGGCGGACATCTTGGGGCAGAAATTGTGGTCGTTATCACCGATGATAATCTCCGCCTTCACCAGTCTGGCGACGCTTTCCGCCGCCCAATCGGCAATTTCCGCGGTGTCCAGGAAATCCAAATCAGCCGCTTCCTGGGTGATCCCCATTTTTTCGAAGAGTCTGTCCAGAATCACGCACATTTCCTCCCGGACAATGGGCTGATCGGGATAGAACAGGCCGTCCTCATAGCCGTTGACAATGCCGTTCTCCGCCGCCCAGATGACGGCTTCTTCATACCAGGAGTCCTTCAGCACATCGTCAAACTCCACCACGGGGACGTCCTCCACAAAGGTTTTGCCCTCCAGAAGCCGATAGATGGTGGTGACGAACATGGCTCTGGTCATGGCAGTCTCAGGTTCAAACAGGTATTCCTCTGTGCCGTTGAAGAGACCGGCCAAGACCGCCTGATCCACCTCGTCAAAATACCATGCAGTGTCAGGGACGTCCCAGAACAGATTGCCGTTTTTGGTTACATAGATGGTCATAGCGGGAGAACCCAGACCGTAACCGGCGGCACGGAAATTCAGAACTCCATCGTAGCACGCAATCGGCTCCTGATAGAGCGCGGACTCGGTGGTAACGGGGGAGCCGTCGGTGGTGTAGTAAATATGCGCTTCCTCGTTCTCCGTGGACAGGACAATTTTGCCCTCCTCCACCTTGACCGTGGGGGCGTCCACGGCCTCGGCTGACACGTCCATGGTGACCACGCCGGAGCGGTCGCCGTTTAAATCAAAGGCTGTGACAGCCCGCAGGGTCGCAGGCTCGGAAATCAGGAAGGCGCCCTCATAAACCTGACCGTTGATCAGAGGATCGCTGCCGTCCAGCGTGTAATAGATGGGTGCGCCGGGATTGGCGGTCATGGAAATCTTTACACCGCCCTCCACCTTGGTGGCGGTGATGGCAGGCTCCATGGCTGCGCCGTAGTCATAGCCGGTGTTTTCGCACTTCCAGTAGTCCACGCCGTCCTCCAGCGTCAGTCCACGGCGGCGGTACAGCTCGTTAATGGTTACAAATTCGTAACCCTGCTCCTGCAAAATATCAATCGCCGCCAGCACGCCGGGAACGGTGGTTCTGTGGATATCATGGCAGAGAATGATGGCGCCGTCATGAATATAATTCACCATTCTGCTGCAGACGGAGGAAGGGTCACGGTACTTCCAGTCCAGAGTGTCCAGCGACCAGATGATCGCAGGTCTGTGAATCTGAGAGAGCACATAGGAATTGAAGTCGCCGTAGGGCGGTCTGAGGACATAGTTAAAATGCGTGCCAAGACAGCGATCCAGCACGGCGTCCGTTTTGGAAAGCTCACCGTCGATGTCCGAGCGGGACAAAATGGGGTGGGTGTATGTATGCTGCGCCACCTGATGGCCTTCCTGAAAAATCCGGTTGACCGTGTTGGGGTAGGACGCCGCACACTGGCCAAGAATAAAGAAGGTTGCCTTTGCGCCCCGCTGGGCAAGGCCGTCCAGCAGACCGGCAGTATAGCCGGAAGGGCCGTCGTCAAAGGTCAGGGCGACCAGCTTATCCCCTGTTTTCTTCACCTCCGGCAGCTCCCGGGCCGATACCGTCATTGGAATCGATGTCACCAGGCATGCCAAAAGAAGAATCACCGCGATCAATTTCTTCATCATCCGTACCTCTACTTTCTGTTTCTATCAAAGACAGGCGACCCTCAGAATCCAGGCGAAGCTGCGCCATATTCCTACCGTACACCTGTATTTGTTCCATTTGATCCACCCATTCCGGGAATTTCACGCTTTCGTCAGCGCTCAGCGCCAGAAGAAAGCCATCCGACCTGGGCTGTAAATACCCTTCCGCCACCGCTACGCCATCCACCGTACCCATCCACGGACTCCAGTCTCCTCTGGGAGCGGCAGAGGCCACAATGGCAGAAAGACCGTCAGGCAGATGCTTCTTTCCCATATGGGCGTGCAGGCAACCGTCCGCTCCGGGAATCCCAAGGTATTCCGAGTTCCAGCCCCCGATCCCATACAATCTGACCAGACCCTGAACCTCCACCCTGCAGGAAATATCCCAATACAGGCCTTCGGAACGAACCTCTGCCATACCGGCGGCAGCACCGTTATGAAAAATTTTCACTTCCATAGAAAATCCCTCCCGCAAAGCCTATGCGAGAGGGATGATTTTTATGCCTGCGGCAGGCCGAAGCTCACCGCTATGGCAGTATCTACACGGTTCATCATTCCTTCATCCAAATGGCCCATATGCTCCCGGAGTCTCCGCTTATCCAGAGTCCTGATCTGTTCCAGCAGAACCACGGAGTTCTTTGTCAGACCGACGCTTTTGGCTTCGATCTCAATATGCGTTGGGAGCTTTGCCTTATTGGTTTGGCTGGTAATTGCCGCCGCAATTACGGTTGGGGAATGTCTGTTCCCGGTATCGTTCTGGACAATCAGCACCGGACGCACACCGCCCTGCTCACTGCCCACCACCGGGCTCAGATCCGCATAGAAAATATCGCCTCTTTTTACGGTTGTATCCATTTGCTTCACGCTCCGTAACTTGTATCCGCGGTACATCTCCGAATATGTACCACGTTTACACTATTCTCCCACGCAGAAGCAAAATTTATTCAGCGGAACTCCGCTACATTCTATGAAGAATCAGACAATATATTGCAGAATTTCTGTCTGGTTCTCCCCATCGAGAAAAATTCTCGGAATTCTTTTGTTGATTCCGCAGAGAATTTCATAAGGGATGGTGTTCAACTGGTCTGCCAGCGCTTCCACTCCCTGATTCTCCCCGAAAACGGTAATCGTGTCCCCGACTCTGGCTTCCGGAACATTGGAAATGTCCACCATACACATATCCATGCAGATTCGGCCCACCTGGGGAACGGTCTTTCCGTGAAGCCGGAAGGAAATCTTCCCGGAAAAGCTCCGGGACAGACCGTCTGCATAGCCAATGCCCACCACGGCAATTTTTTCTCGCCCGGAGGTGGTGTAGGCTCTGCCGTAGCTGACGGAAATATCCGGCTCGTAGTCCCGAATCTGGAAAATGGTGGAATGCAGGGACATGACGGGCTTCAGCTCGATCCGATCAGACAGCTCTGCCGAAGGATGGACGCCGTAGGTGGCAATCCCGGGACGAACCATATCCAGAGCGTATTCCGGGTAGAGAATGGTGCCGCCGCTGTTGCAGCAGTGACGGATTTCCGGCTGAATCCCCCAGGCATTCATGGCCGAAATCATCTCCATGAAGCGATGGAACTGCTTCCGGGTAAAGGTCTCGTCGGTTGGATTTAGAGAATCTGCCACGGGAAAATGGGTGAAAACCCCCTCAATCAGGAGATTTTCCAGACCGGCGACGATTTTTAACTGATCCAAAGTCTCCGGATGGTCATAGGCGAAGAAGCCCAGACGGGACATTCCGGTGTCCAGCTTCAGATGGACTCTGACTCTGCGGTGAAGCCCCTTTAATTGCTCGTTCAGCGCCTGGGCATATTCCAGAGAATGAACCTCCTGACGAAGTCCCATTTTTGCCAGATCCTCGGCGTGCTTCACCGGCGTATAGCCAAGGATCAGAATCGGCCCCCGGATTCCCGCATAGCGAAGCTGCGCCGCCTCTTCAATATTGGAAACCGCCAGAAACTGCGCTCCCAATTCCCGCAGATGACGGCTGATGGGAACGGCTCCGTGACCGTAGGCATCCGCCTTGACCACCCCTAAAAACCGGGTATCGGAGGGGATATGCTTCCGCAGTTCCTGATAATTATGCTGTAAATTGTCAAGGGAAATATCTGCCCAAGACCTCTTTAAGTAATCCATAGCGTTACGTCCGTAGTTGAAATTCTGAAAATTGGAGTTTTAAAACCCCCTGGTTATTATAGCACACCTCGGCATAATTTGGTAGTCCATTTTTAAAATATGTTTCCACAATCAACTGCTTTTCTTCGTAGTCCTTTTGATAGGTGACACGATAATATTCCCCCTCCTGACCGACTGCGCTGATGTACTCGCTCAGCCAGCAGGTCAGGACAATGGACGCAGCAGCGGCGGGGATCACATTTCCCTGCGCCAGCAAACCGAAATCTACGGAGAGACCGTCGTAGGTGATGGCACCCCCGCCCTCCGTCACGGTTGCGGTAACGCCCTCTAACACAGCAGGCTCCACGATGGTCAGATAAACTGTACCCTCGGCATCTCCCTGACAGTTCACTGTAAAACGCTCCACCTGATCCCCGTAATCCGCTGTGATTTGGCTCTGAAAGGTACAGCCTCCGGCTTGTACCAGCTCGGCGCGGAAGGTAATCGCTTCCTCCAAATGGCTTTCCGTGCTTCCGCAGCCCACGCAAAGCAAAACCGATACGACAGTTAGGATGGCAAAAACACGTCGCAATCCCGTCACTTCCCTATTTCAGTAGTCGCGGCAGCTCCTGAATCATGTCCGAGGGCAGCATACCCGGCTCTCCCAGCCGATCCGCACACAGGTCTCCGGCTCTGCCGTGGAGCCATGCTCCCCCGGCCGCAGCCTGCACAGGAGTCAGGCCCTGACCCAGTAGAGCCACAATGATCCCGGCCAGAACATCACCGCTGCCTCCGGTTGCCATGCCCGGATTGCCGCAGCGATTGATATAGCAGTCTGTGCCGTCATAGATCAGAGTTCTGTGACCCTTCAGCAAAACCGTTGCCCCGGTAAGCGCATGAAGCCGCTGCACCTGTTCCATTCGGTCAGATGGATTCCCAAGGGGGTCTAAGCGCCGGGCCTCTCCCTCATGAGGCGTCAAAATCACCGGACAGGCAGCGCCGCGCAGTATATCTATATGCTCCCGCAGCACATTTATGCCGTCTGCGTCCAAAACCACAGGACAGGCTGCCTGTTCCAAAACCGCCTTCACTACCTGATAGGTACCCTCACTGCGCCCCATGCCGCAGCCAATGAGACAGGCGTCGCAGTCTTTCAGCCGTTCCAGAATTTCGGGAATCGCTTTTTCGCTGAATTTTCCTTCTTTGGCAGGAAGGGGGAAAACGACGGGTTCCAGCAATTTTCCGGCGACAATGGGATAAACCGGTTCCGGAACGCCGAGAAAAATCAGGCCCGCCCCCGTTCTGGCGGCAGCCATAGCGGCCAGCGAGGCCGCTCCCGTATAGCCTACCGCCCCGCAGAGCAGCAGCACCCTGCCGAAGTCTCCCTTATGCGCCCACCGATCCCGGCGGGGCAAGGAAAAGGACGGAAGCTCCCGCAGCTTCACGAAATCCTTCATATTTTACTTCTCCCCTTTCATTTTAACATTGTATCATAGAACGGAAAAAAAGCAAGCTGTCCTTGCTATCGTTTTTCTGTTCATTTTTCTGCGGTCTATTGACACGCCCGTTCAAATTTGGTATAAATTAAGTGATATTTTTTGGGTTCATCTTTTGTCAGGGACTTATCACGTAATATTTTTGAAGAAATGAAATATAAAATGTTGCACAAGACAGTTTGATATTTCACGCTCCATTCTCCTGTGGATAGAAAGAAAATTTTTGGAGATCGGTTTTCTTATGGCCTTTAACAGTATTTTATTTTTGTTTTTTTATTTGCCGTCCTTTTTTCTGGTGTATTATCTCGTTCCGCAACGGCTGAAAAATCCCGTGGCGCTGCTGGGCAGCCTGGCGTTTTATGCCTGGGGTGAGCCCTATGGCATCCTGTTGATTGCGGGAGCAACGCTTGCGACCTACGGTCTCGGTCTGCTTCTGCCCAGGGCGAGGCTGCCTGTGCTGTCTCTTGGGGTGGCCCTGCACCTTGGCCTGCTGTTTGCTTTCAAATATCTGGGATTTTTCGCCGGAATCCTCGGGGCAGAGACTGTGACTTCGCTGCCCCTTCCCCTGGGGCTGTCGTTTTTTGTGTTTCAGGCGCTGAGCTATCTGATCGACGTCTTTCGTGGAACCATCCTGCCGGAAAAACGCCTCGACCGCTTCGCACTCTATCTGCTGCTCTTTCCACGGGTGATGCAGGGGCCGCTGATGCGCTACGGTGACCTGCGTGACCAGCTTGCGCACCCCACGCTTACCGTCTCCGGGATTTCGTCGGGCTGCTTCCGCTTTGCGGTCGGTCTGAGCAAAAAGCTCCTCCTTGCCAACACCCTCGGTATTCTGGCTGACCGTGTTTGGAGCACCACAGATGCCGCAGCGGCCACCGCCTGGCTCGGACTGCTTGCCTACACGCTGCAAATCTATTTTGATTTCAGCGGCTACACCGATATGGCGCTGGGTCTTGGACGAATGATGGGCTTCACCTTCCCGGAAAATTTCAACTATCCCTATCTGTCCCGCTCCGTCTCGGAGTTTTGGCGGCGTTGGCATATCACCCTGGGTCACTGGTTCCGAGACTATGTCTATTTCCCGCTGGGCGGCAGCCGCACCGGTCGTGTCAAGCTTGTACGCAATCTTCTGATCGTCTGGACGCTGACCGGCTTCTGGCACGGCGCAAATTGGACGTTCCTGCTCTGGGGCTTTTATTTCGGCTTGCTGCTCTGCGCGGAAAAGCTGCTCAGGCTTGAAAAACGGCACATTCCGGTCTGGCTTCGGCGCAGCTTCTGTCTGCTTGCAGTCATGGCCGGCTGGGTCTTCTTCCGAAGCGCCTCCGTCAGCGGCGCATTTGCGTTCTTCGGTCGTCTCTTTGGCAGCTATGGGGCAATCGACAGTGATACACTGCTTTATCTCCATGACAATTGGTTGCTGCTGATGCTCGGTTCCATTGGCTGCACACCGCTGCTCAAAACGCTCTGCAGCCGTCTGAACGAACGTGTTCCGAACGCCGCCGCTGTTCTGCAAGGCGTTGCTGTTCTGCTGATGCTGGCGGCCTGCACCGTCAGTCTGGCAAATTCCAACTATCAGGCTTTTTTGTATTTGAGGTTTTAAACACATGAAACGAAACCGTTTTTCTCTTCTTACCCCGGTACTGTTCTTCGGCTTTCTTGGAGTAGTTCTGGTCTGCGCCCTGGTCAGACCAAAGGAGTCGTTCAGCTACTCCGAGGGTCGCGCTCTTGCACAATGGCCGAAAAACGATCTCACCGACCTGCCTGCATTGACGCAGAAGTATTCCGATTACATCGACGATCACTTCCCCTTTCGTGAGGAACTGCTCGCCCTGGATTCCGCTGTGAAAATTTCCACGAATCAGCGTCTGATCCGTGACATCACCATCGATTATCAAAAGGATGGGGTGTACCTGCTGCCCAAGGTTTACCCGGTGGACCCCAACGAACGCCTCACAATCGTTTACGAGCTGTCGGATCAGGTCGACGCCTTGCCTCAGACAGACTTTGTCTACGCCATCCTTCCCCAGAAAAACAATCTGCTCGGCTCCGAAACCGTGGACGCCCGCATCAGCGAAGTAAACCGTCAGGGCTTCTGGGAGGACTTGTGCAAAATCAATACGCTGACGGTTCTGGACATCGGAGACGCACTCACTTCCCGCTACTCCCCCAGGGAGTGCCGTGATTTTTACTATCGTACGGATTTCCATTGGAATCACCGGGGTGCGTTCCGGGCGGCGGAGCAAATTGCTCTGGGGATGCAGGAGGCCGGTCTGCTGGACGGCGTGACGCTCCCCACTGAGGGCGACTTTCTCTGGCAGGAGCTGGGAGAGACGCAGACCTATCTGGGTGATCTGAACCGGCAGTTTTCCTATCAATTCTCCACACAGGAGGATATTCCGTTCTACTGTCTGGCAGACATCGCCGATCTTCACTACTTTTTAAGCGGCGATGCGCCCACTGACCGTTCGGCGTTCCTGGCCACGGGACTTGACCAGCCTGCCCTGCAGTACAACTTGCTCAGCACGGAGAATCTGGGCTATTACCGTGTCACCAATCCCCATGCCCGCAGCAATCGCCGGGTTCTCATTTTCAAGGACTCGTTGGAAAATCCAATGACGGACTATTTCACCGCCCTGTTTTCGGAGCTGATCGTCGTGGATCTGCGCAGCTACAAGGAGCCCTATACCCTCTCGGAGCTGATCGAGACCTATGAGCTGGATACCGTGATTTTGATGTTTCATCAGAATCACCTTTCTCATGAATTAAGTGAATTTCTCGGGAAATAGCCTTTGGAACCACAGTGCAGCGGTGAAAAAGCGGAGAATTCTGACCTGCGGTGCAAACTTTGCCATATTTTTCAAAGTTTGCACTTGCAAACGCAGAAAAACTATGATAAACTGAATAGGATAAAGGCTTTGACCGGGTTGTCGGTCATGTAGTGCGGTTTCAGAGAGGATGCGGTCGCTGCGAGCATCTACCGTCCATGATTCGGCTTTCCCCCGTGAGCTTCCGGCTGAACGCTTTCGCCAGTAGGCTTGGACGGGTCACTCCGTTAACGGTTTGAGGGCGCCGTGCTTGCGGCGAATTGCGGGTGGTACCGCGGAAGTATGTCTTTCGTCCCCTTTCGGGCGGAGGACTTTTTTTGTTAGTTCACCGAAAAGGAGAAACAATATGAGAGAAGAACTGAAGAAAATTCATCAGCAGGCCCTTTCTGACATTGCCCAGGCTGTGGATGCAGTGGCTCTGGACGCGGTTCGTGTCCGTGTTCTGGGCAAAAAGGGCGAGCTGACTGCCATGCTCAAGCAGATGGGCAAGCTGTCTGCGGAGGAACGTCCCGTCATGGGCCAGTTGGCAAACAGCGTCCGGGCTGACCTGGAAGAGAAGCTGGAGCAGCGCAAGAGCCAGCTTGCCGCCGAGGCTCTGGAAAAGAAGCTGGCGGAGGAGGCCGTTGACGTCACCATCCCCGGCAAGGAAATCCAGATGGGTCATCAGCATCCCATGAACAAGGTGCTGCAGGAGGTCAAGGAGATCTTCATCGGCATGGGCTATCAGATCGTAGACGGCCCGGAAATTGAGGAAGCCTCCTATAACTTCACCCGGCTGAACATCGAGGAGGGTCATCCCTCCCGTGACCGTTCCGACACCTTCTATTTTGACGACGAGGACGAGATTCTTCTGAGAACCCAGACCAGTCCCATGCAGATTCGTGTCATGGAGCAGCAGCAGCCTCCCATTCGTATTCTGGCTCCCGGCCGGGTCTTCCGGAAGGACGAGGCGGACGCCACCCATTCCCCCATGTTCCATCAGATTGAAGGGCTTGTGGTGGATAAGGGCATCACCATGGGCGACCTGAAGGGCGCTCTGGAAACCCTGATCAAGCGGCTGTACGGCGAGGATGCGGTCTGCCGCTTCCGTCCCCACCACTTCCCCTTTACCGAGCCAAGCTGCGAGGTGGATATGCAGTGCTTTAAGTGCAAGGGCAAGGGCGAAATCGCCGGTCAGGTCTGCTCCACCTGCCACGGAGAAGGGTGGATCGAGCTGCTGGGCGCCGGTATGGTGCATCCCAAGGTTCTGGAAAGCTGCGGCATCGACCCTACGGTCTACTCCGGCTTCGCCTTCGGCATCGGTCTGGAGCGTATGGCCATGGGCCGTCTGAAGCTCAACGACCTGCGTTTGATCTTCGATAACGATGTCAGATTCCTGTCTCAATTCTAAGGAGGTACAACAATGAAGCTGAACAGAAAATGGATCAACGAAGAGTTTGTAGACCTCTCTCATGTTTCTGATAAAGAATTTGTGGAAGTTCTGACGGTTGCCGGTCAGAAGGTGGAAACCTATGAACGAATGGACGCCGAAATCTCCAATGTTGTGGTAGGCAAGGTTCTCTCCATCACCCGCCATACCAACTCCGATCATATGTGGGTTTGCATGGTGGACGTGGGCGCAGAGGAACCGGTGCAGATCGTCACCGGCGCACAGAATGTGAAAGCGGGAGATCTGGTTCCCGCCGCGCTCCACAATTCCCATCTCCCCGGCGGCATCCATATCACCAAGGGCAAGCTTCGTGGGGAGGTTTCCAACGGTATGCTCTGCTCCCTGAAGGAACTGAACCTGACCTTGAATGATTTCCCCTATGCCATTGAAGACGGCATTTGGATCATTGAAGAGGACTGCAAGCCCGGCGACGACATCAACAAAGTCATCGGCAATGACGACACGGTGGTGGATTTTGAGATCACCAACAACCGGCCGGACTGCTACTCCATCATCGGTC
>JAEDOJ010000254.1 GCA_016302015.1 Oscillospiraceae bacterium
TTTTATTATGGCACTGTTCAATTTTGGTAAGAAGAAAGAAGAAACGAAAACTCCCACCTGCTGCTGCGGCTCCGAACCAAAGGTCGAGGAATCCACCGGCTGCTGCTGTGGCTCCGCTCCCAAGGCAGAGGAAACCACTTCCTGCTGCGGCGCTCCGGTAGAGGGCATCTGCTGCGTCAAAGTCCTGGGCGCAGGCTGCAAGTCCTGCCATGAGCAGTATGAGAACGCAAAAGCCGCTGTTAAGGCGCTGGATTTGCCCGTAGAGGTGGAGTATATCACCGACATGGAAAAGGTCATGGGCTACGGCGTTATGAGTATGCCTGCCATCGTGGTCAATGAAAAGGTCGTTTCCATGGGCAAGGTTCTGAAAGCTGCCGATGTAGAAAAGCTGCTCCACAAGCTGGGATATTGATATGCAAAAGGTGGCCTTTATCTGTGTCCACAATTTGCGCAGCCATGGCCTTTGTATGGAGCACCTTGACCAAGGGCGATCCCGCATGCCGATGAATGTATGCCATTCCTGACTTGACAAACGGTTTTAATTCGTATATTCTATGTACGATAATGAAAGCAGGGGGGAGAAGCATGACCTTAAATCAACTGAAAGTCGGAGAAGCTGCTGTGATTGACGATGTGGGCGGTACCGGCTCCCTGCGGCAGCACTTTTTGGATATGGGCCTGATTCCCGGTGCGGAGGTAACTCTCGTGAAGTTTGCCCCCATGGGCGACCCCATGGAGCTGCGTATCCGTGGGTATGAGTTGACCCTCCGGGTGGATGACGCACAACAGATTAAAGTACATCATATCGAAAAAATTCCCGCGCTGGTCTGCGCGGGGACGACCTCCAGAAGGGCGGAGCATCCCGGCCTGGGGGAAGGCGGACGGTTCCACGTCCACGGGGAGGAGCATCCTCTGCCGGAGGGGACGAAGCTGACCTTTGCTCTGGCGGGAAACCAGAACTGCGGAAAGACCACGCTGTTCAACCAGCTCACCGGCTCCAATCAGCACGTGGGAAATTTCCCCGGGGTTACCGTTGACCGGAAAAGCGGCGGGATTCGTGGGTACAGCAACACGGAAATCACGGATTTGCCGGGTATCTATTCCATGTCACCGTACACCAGCGAGGAAATCGTCACCCGGCAGTTTATTCTGGAGGAGAAGCCTCTGGGTATCATCAACATTGTGGACGCCACCGCCATCGAGCGAAATCTTTACCTGACCATGCAGCTCATTGATCTGGGAATCCCCATGGTTCTTGCGCTGAACATGATGGATGAGGTTCGGGGGAACGGAGGCTCTGTCCGGATTAACGAGATGGAAGAGCTTCTGGGCATTCCCGTGGTTCCGATTTCTGCCGCAAAAAATGAGGGCGTGGATGAACTGATCTCCCACGCAATTCATGTCTGCAAATATCAGGAAGCGCCGGCGAGAACGGATTTCTGCGACAAGAAGGATCACGGCGGCGCGGTGCATCGCTGTCTCCACGGAATCATGCACCTGATTTCCGACCATGCGGAGGCTGCCGGAATTCCTCTGCGGTTTGCCGCCACCAAGCTGGTGGAGGGAGACGAAAGGATTCTGGAGGCGCTGGAGCTGTCCCAAAACGAGCAGGAAATGCTGGAGCATATTATTCTCCAGATGGAACAGGAACGGGGGCTGGATCGCAGCGCGGCCATTGCGGATATGCGTTTTCAGTTCATTCAGAAGCTGGTCTCCCAGACGGTTGTCAAGCCCAGAGAGAGTAAGGAGCACAGCCGCAGCCAGAAAATAGACAAAATCCTCACCGGGAAATACACGGCGATTCCGGCCTTTATTCTCATTATGGCGGCGGTTTTCCTGCTGACCTTCAACGTCATCGGTGCGGGACTGCAAACCCTGATGGAGGAGGGGATCGGCTGGCTGATCAACGGCTTTGACAAAGCCTTTACAACATGGAATGTCAATCACGCCGTTCATTCTCTGGTGATCGACGGAATATTCTCCGGCGTTGGGACGGTACTCAGCTTCCTGCCCATCATTGTGACCCTGTTTTTCTTCCTGTCTCTGCTGGAGGACACCGGATATATGGCCCGGGTGGCCTTTGTGATGGATAAGCTGCTGCGGAAGCTGGGGCTTTCCGGCAGAAGCATTGTACCCATGCTCATCGGCTTCGGCTGCA